>CAIUPC010000761.1 GCA_903900905.1 uncultured Acetobacteraceae bacterium | reverse complement strand
TGGGCGCGCTGCAAGGCCCAGACCGAGTTCAAGCCCTATTGCGACGTGCTTCCGGGTCTGGCCGCGGCCTTCTCCGGCACCACGCTGCTGATCCATGGCGACACCAGCGCCTATTGCTTGGAGCAATTGCCGCTGGAGGGCGCGAAACCCGGGCATCAGTTCTGGCGGTTGAACACGCCCGGGGATTTTGGAGAGATCGATGCCTCGGTGGTCACCATCGTGGCGGGTGCGGATGGGGTCGCGACGATCAGGGCGACCGGGTTGTTATCCGGCGAACCGGCCCCTCTGGCCTGCGACCAGGCGCAATACGCGTTCAAGAAGAATGGCACCGCGAAAGCCTATCCGAGACCCGCGGCGGGGCGGTGAGGGGGCGCCTTTTTATTATCGACCCATCAGCACCAACACCGTCATGGCGGGCGCCGGCCCGCCACCCACGACTTTGGGCACAACCGCTGTAAAGGCGTGGGTGGTCCGCCTGAGCCTGTCCTCGGGCCGGCCATCGGCCGGACCCTTGGGGGGACCATGACGGTCTTCTTGCCTGCCGCCAACTTCACCCCAACGCCAGCCGCGCCACCGCATCCGCGTGTATCCCGGCGCAATCAATCAAGGGAAATGGCGTGTCGCCCTCGTTGAACGCCAGCGCGAGATCCGTGCCGCCCAGCATGATCGCCTCCGCGCCACCGGTACTGAGCAATGCCTGGCTAACCCGGTTGAACACCGTGCGCTGCGCCTCCGTCACCACGCCCGCCGCCGCCATCGCGACATAGGCGTCGTGCACGTCGGTCAGATCCTGGCCCTCCGGCGGGATCAACGTCGCGGTGGACACGCCGCCGTAGAACCGCGTCTCCATCACCGTGCGGGTCCCCAAAATGCCGATCCGCGCGAAACCGCGCTGGGCGATGGCGCCGTTGACCTGGGCGATCATGTCCACGACCGGCAGCGGGGACACCGCCTTGAACGCCTCAATGCAGAAATGCCCGGCGATCGACGTGACCACCACGCAGTCCGCGCCCGCCGCCACCAGCCGCTGGGTCAGCTTCATGTAGATCGCCACCTGTCCGGTGACGTCATTGCTGGCGAGGTGTCCCAGCAGCGTCGGCGTGTCGGCATGCACGATGGTCAGCTCCAGCGGAGCCTTGCGGTTGGCGAACGCCGAGATCAAACGCCGATAGTAATAATCCGTCGCGGCGGGGCCGATCCCGCCGATCAATCCAATATGCATTCCGCTAACTCGCAATCGCATAAGCCGGCCGCCGCGGATCGGCGCCCGCACCCATCATGCCGCTGACGGGATCGGTCAGAATAGCCTCCACCGAGCCCGCCAGCCATGTCCAGTCGGGCCAGGCCTGGATCGTATGACCCCGTGCCGCCAGCTCGTCCCGGACCGCCGGATCGATCCGACCCTCCACCGCCAACCGGCCCGGGAAATACTCGTACGGCGCGAACGACGACGGAAATGAGTAGGAGGCCACCCGCGGCGCCTCGATCGCGCTCTGCACATCCATCCCGAAATGCATGACGTTCAGCAGCACCTGCAGCATCGCCTGAGTCTGCACGTCACCACCGGGCGTCCCGAACGGCATGACCCCGCCATCCCGAGTCACCAGCATCGCCGGATTGGGCGTCAAACGCGGCCGCTTGCCAGGCGCGACCCCGGCGGGATGGCGCGGATCCGGCCGGCTTTGGGAGCCTCGGCCCGACGGCGTGATCCCCAGCCCCGGCACCACCGGCACGTTGCCCGACCCATCCGACGGCGTGGCGCTGAACGCGTTGCCCCAGCGATCCACCACGCAGCAATAGGACGTATCCGCCTCCACCTTCGGCAGGTCCGCGTCGCTGGCGGCATGCGACCGGTTCGGCAGATCGAGCGGCGCCGGCATCTGCCCAAACGCCCGGTCATCACGCACCGCCGCCGCCCGCCGCGCGATGGTCGCGGGGTCGAGCAGATGATCCACCGGCACATCCACGAAGCGCGGATCGCCGAAATGATACTCCCGGTCCGCCAGAGCGAGGTTCAGGCACTCCACGATCCGGTGCAGGTAATCGGCGGAGTTATGCGCCAGCCCGTCGATCCCGACCTGTTCCACCAACGCCAGCGCCTGTTGCAGCGCCGGTCCCTGGCACCAGGGGCCGCAGGTGAGCAGCTCATGCCCGCGCCAGCCCCGCCGCACCACCGGCTCAATCGCGGAATAGTACTCCGCCAGATCTTCCATCGAGAGGTAACCGCCCTCCTGCTGCTGGAAGCGCACGATCTCCCGCGCGACATCGCCGCGGTAGAAGGCGTGATGCGCGGCGTTCAGGCCATCGAGCCGATCGGGGCCGGCTGCGCGGTCCTGGTCGGCGATGAACTGGAGGGTGCGGGCAAGGTCGGTCTGAACAAATTTCTCCCCGGCGCGGGGAACGCGGTTGTTCGGCAGAAACACCGCGGTATTGGACGCCCAGCGGCGGTATTCATGCTCGTGGGAGGCGATGGAGCGTTCCAGCAGCGGGTAAACCGCGAAACCATCTTTGGCGAAGCGGATGGCGGGCGCGGCCACATCGGCGAAGCGCATCGTCCCGTGCCGGCGCAAGGCGGTGATCCAGGCATCCGGCGCGGCGGGCACCACCGTGCGCAGCACCCCGTCCGGGATCTTGCCCCCATGGTCCCGCATAAACAGATCAGCCGGCAGCGCTTTGGGCCACCAGCCCAGGCCGGCGATGCTTTCGGTGGTGCCATCCGCCAGCCGGATCATGATGGGTGCCACGCCGGCGAAGTTCACGAGATCGGGCTGTAACACCCCCAGCGCGATGCCGGCCGCGCAGCCGGCGTCAACAGCGTTGCCCCCACCCTCCAGGATCGAAAACGCCGCGGCGGCGGCAAGATAATGGCCGGCCGACACGGCGTGTCTGGTGCCGTAGACCGTTGGGCGGTGGCTCATCGCGCGCTCCCCTTCATCCGTGTGAGACCGGGATTGGGACATATCCAAAACCCGCCGTCCAGTGTGCTACTTGGCAGTAGTCTTTCAATCCGGGCTGGTTAGCGCTAGCATGACGCTCACACAGGGTAATGGCGGATCGGATGCGCGAGGAAATTCTCGCTTACAAGCGGGAGCGGATACTGCAGGAAGCGGTAACGCTGTTCTATAAACGGGGCTTCACCGGAACGACCCTGGACGATATCGCCGCCGAACTGGGCGTGACCAAGCCGTTCATCTACACGCATTTCCGCAGCAAGGTGGAACTGCTGGCAGCCCTGTGCCAGCCGACGATCGAGATGTCGCTGGAAGCCGTGGCCAACGCCGCCGCCGGGGAAGGCACGCCGGCGCAACGCCTGTTCCGCGCCATGACCGACTTTGCCCAGGTCGTGCTCCAACGCCAGGCCAATATCGCGATCTTTTTCCGGGAAGAAAAGAACCTCTCGGATGAAGCGCTGGCCGAGATCAACACCTTGCGCAAAAAATTCGACCGCCTGCTGTCACAGCTGCTGCGCGACGGCGTCGCGGCCGGGGAGTTCCAGATCGCCGACGTGAGCGTGGCGGCCTTGGCCTTGGGGGGGATGATTTCCTGGGCCTACACCTGGCACCGGCCAGAAGGCCGATTGGCTTTGGAAGACGTGTGCAAGCGGCTGGCGGAGTTGGCGTTGCGCATGGTGGGGGCCACGCCGCCGCCCGATTAACGCGGGATGAGCGGCGCTTCCTACGCCTGCCCCCACCGCCCCCCCGTCCAGCCGCTTGTGTCGTAATCCGCCAGGCACTGATCCACCAACGCCTCCATCGCTGCCAGCCCGCCCCCCTTCTGCGCCCCGGTCAGCACCTGCGCCCGGATATCCTCGTAGCCGCCTGAATAGTTGCGCTCGTATAATTCGTGCCGCCCGGCGAATTCAGTGCCGACGCAGTCCCACAGCAACTTCATGATCTTGACCCGCTCGACATGACCAACCCCGTGCGAGCCGCGCACGTACTGCCGCAGATAAGGCTCGATCGCGGGATTGGCGAAGTCCTTCACCGACGACGGCAGATAGATCAACGCCGAACTCAGCGCCTTCTGCACAATATCCCTGATCCGGGGCCAGGAATCCGGGGCGAACACACGATACGACATCGCTGCCTCCAGGTCCGGCAGCACCGCATCGCCCTTCCAGGCCTGCGGGTTATGCGCCATCGCGTCCGACAGCGACCAGAACAGATGCCGCCAGGCAATCACCTCCCCCAGCATGACCTGATTGGAACGCGCCTCGTCCCCGCCGGTGCAGCGCAACGCCTTGGCCAATAACCCCGAAATGAAATCGAGCTTCACCGCATAACGCGTGCAGCCCTGAAACATCGCCCCATGCACGAAACCGGTCGCGGGGAAAAAGCTCATCACCCGCGCCGGGTCGCGATAGATGAACACGTCCTCCCACGGCACGAACACATTATCCATCACGAAGATGGCGTCGTTCTCATCGAACCGGGATGATAACGGATAATCGAACGGCGATTTCGCCGCCGCCTCATACGACGTCCGGCAAATCAACTTCAAACCCGGCGCATTGATCGGCACCATAAACATAACCGACATATCCAAATCTTCCGTCGCGGTCTTGGAAGATTGGCCCATGAAATTGTAATGGGTGAACGCCGCCGATGTCGCAACAACCTTGGCGCCGGAGACATAAATACCCGCATCCGTCTCCCGCTTCACGCAGGCATAAACGTCCTTTACCGCCTCGGCCGGCATATGCTTATCAATCGGCGGGTTAACAATCGCGTGGTTCATGAACGGAACGGATTCCTGGGCGCGCTTATACCAGGCACGGGCATTGTCCGCGTAATCACCGTAATATTCCGGGAACGCCCCCAGCGTGTTGGAAAACGCCGCTTTGTAGTCCGGCGTCCGCCCCATCCAGCCATAAGACAGCCGCGCCCAGCCGGCGATCGCCTCCTGCGCCCCAACCATGTCCGCGCGCGAACGCGGCACCCGGAAGAATTTGTGCGTGTAGCCGCCCGATCCCGTATCGGTCGGGCAGGTCAGCGCGTCCTTGGTCGCGGGATCATGCATCGCGTCGTACAACCGGGCGATGGAGCGAATGGCGTTGCGAAACGCCGGATGCACGGTGACATCGGCCACCCGCTCCCCGTCGATATAGACCTCCCGCCCATCACGCAGGCTTTCGATATACTCGGCGCCGGTGAACGGCCGCTTTTTATCGGCGATGAAGTCTTCCGGGCGCATTGGCCGAACCTCCTGGGTAGCGTTAACAGGAACCATGGACCAAACCGGCCGGGCGTCGCAAACTGTCAATAACAAGGGAGCGTAAACCCATGACCATCGCCCGCCAGCTCGCCGAAAAGATCCACGCCCTGCGGTTCGAGGACATCACCCCAGCCGCCCTCGCCTGGACGCAACAGGCCTTCGCCGACACCATCGGCTGCGCCTTGGCCGGCATGGCCGACGACGGACCCCGCATTCTCCTGAGCGTGCCTGGCGTCGCGGAAGGCCCCGGCCCCGCTTTGATCTATGCCACCAACACCCGCACCAGCGTGCTGGACGCGGCCCTGGTGAATGGCACCGCCTCCCACGCGTTGGACTACGACGATGTCGCGGGTGCCATGGGCGGGCATCCCTCCGCGATGTTGGTGCCCCCCATGATCGCACTCGGCGAGCAGACCGGCGCCACGGGCCGCGATCTCGCGCTCGCCTATGTCGTAGGCTTCGAGACCGAATGCCGCATCGGCCGCGGCGTGCATCACCACCACTACGACAAAGGCTGGCATCCCACCGCGACGCTGGGCATTTTCGGCACCGTCGCCGCCGCCGCGCGGTTGCTGCGCCTGACGCCGGAGCAGACCGCCGTGGCGCTCGGCATGGCCTCGTCCTTCGCATCCGGGCTGAAAGCCAATTTTGGCACCATGACCAAGCCGCTGCATGTCGGGCACAGCGTCCGCAACGGTCTGTTCGCCGCCTTCATGGCGCAGAAGGGCTACACCGCGAACCCCGGCGCGTTTGAGCACAAGCAAGGCTTCCTCGATGTGTTCAACGGCCCCGGCACCTACGACGTGGATAAGATCCTGAACGGCTGGTACGAGCCGCTGGAATGCGATGGCTACGGCGATCCCGGCCTGAAGCCCTATCCCTGCTGCGGGTCTACGCACCCGTCCGTCAGCCGGATGATCGACCTCGCCACGACCCACGACCTGAAGCCGGACATGGTGGAGAAAGTGGAGGTCATGCCCCACGCCCGCCGCCTGCCGCATACCAACAATCCGAACCCGACCACCCCGCTCGGCGCCAAGTTCTCGATGCAGTACTGCGTCGCCCGAGCCCTGTCCGAACGCGCGGTGACGCTGCGGCACTTTGAGCCCGACGCGCATTTCGATCCGGCGATCCGGGACCTCATGACCCGGATCGAGGCGAGACCGCATCCGGACATGCCGGCCGATGGGGCGCAGCACTGGGGCACGGAAATTATCGTGCATACCAAGGACGGTCAGCGCCTTGCCTCCCGCCTGGACATTTACCCCAGCCGCGGCCCCGCCGGGGTGCCGATGACACGCAGCGAGCTGTGGACAAAATTCTCCGATTGCGGACAATTGGTGCTACCAGCGAGCCAGGTGGCGGCGCTGTTCGAAAAGCTGATGGCAATTGAGACGGTGGCCGCCACGGCCGACCTGACGCAGTTGCTGGAAGCGCCCTCGGCCCGCTCCCACGCCGCTTGAACACAGAGGCCCTTATGTCCGCAACCGAACGTCTCGCCGCCCTTGGCCTCACTCTGCCACCACCCACGGCATTGGCCGGCAATTTCGTGCCATTTCGTGTCGCGGGCAATTTGTTGCTGCTATCCGGCGCCGGGCCGCGCATGGCGGATGGCAAGCTGATGACTGGCAAAATCGGCGCGATGCTGAGCGTCGGGCATGGGTATGAGGCCGCGAAAGTCTGCGGCCTGAACCTGCTTGCCAACATGGCGGAAGCGGCCGGAACGCTGGATCGGGTCGACTCGGTCCTGCGCGTATTCGGCATGGTGCTGTCGGCGGAGAACTTCGCCGAACAGGCCAAGGTGCTGGACGGCTGCATCGATCTGTTCGTGGCGGTGTTCGGCGAACTGGGGCGTCCCGCCCGCTCCGCCGTCGGCGTGTCGAGCATGCCGCGCAACATCTCAGTGCAGGTTGAAGCCACCGTATTGCTGCGAAATTGATGCTGGCATGTTAACTTTTCATTAACCTTATGGTGCTATCAATGCGGGGTTCCAGGGTGCCAGAACGGCGCCGACCCCCGTGGCGATGGTCACCATGCCCCATGATCTGACAATTCCGGCCGTCCGGACGGCCCCCAACGCCCTCGGCACCATGCGCCCGGCCGAAGCGCAGCCGCCGCCCACGGCCGCTCCCGCGCCTGAGGTTTTTGCTAACCCTGCCCTGCGGCTCGATGCCAGCCTGGGCCTCGTGGTGATCGAATTCCGCGATGGTGCCGGTGCGATCACCCATTCCATTCCCAGCCAGCGCCAGATGGAGGCGTATCGCACCCACCAGGAAACCCCGCCGTCACCTGGAAAGCCGGGACCATGACGCGGTTGTTGCTGGCGGACCGGATCAAAACCGAGGCCGACAGCTTCCTGGCCCCGCTCCTCCCGGCGCTGCGGGACCGGTTCGATGTCCGGTTCACGACTCACGGGCCGGGGGAGGCCCTGGCGGCGGAGATCGCCTGGGCTGACATCGTGTGGTTGGAATGGTGTTGGGATCACGCCGTCTGGGCGACCCGGTCGGGCGTGCTGGGCGGCAGGCCCTGCGTTGTGCGGCTGCATTCGATCGAGGCGTTGCAGACCGACTTCCCGGCCCAGGTCGACTGGGGTCAGGTGACGCGGCTGGTGACGGTGTCTGACGACATCGCTGCACCGCTCGCACACCGCGTTCCCGCGATCCCAAAGCCCTTAATCATCCCCAACGGGATCGACCTCGCCCGCTTCCCGCTCGGCACGCCAAGCCGGTTCCGCATCGCCTGGGTTGGCCATATCGAGCCGAAGAAGAACCCGATGCTGCTGCTGCAAATAGCCCACCGGTTGCATCAGGTGGACCCGCGCTTCACCGTTCACGTCGCCGGCGCCTTCACCGACCTGCGAACGCTGCGCTATGTACGGCAGATGGTGCCGCTGCTCGGCCTTGACGGGGTCGTGCGCTTCGAAGGCCATATCGCGGACATGCCAGCCTGGTACGCGGATAAAGGCGTGCTGCTCTCAACGTCGATGTATGAAAGTTTCGGCATGAATATTGGGGAGGCGATGGCCACCGGCGCCTTTCCCGTCGTGCATGCCTTCCCCGGGGCTGATCGGCTTTGGCCGCCGGAATGTCTGTTTGCCGGTACGGACGAAGCGGTATCGTTGATCCGCTCCGCCCGGCCGGGGCTTTATCGTGGCTGGGTATCCGAATTTTACAGCCTGGATCGCCAGGCAAGCGCCATCACGGGTTTGCTGGCCGATCTTGTTTCAGTACCGGCCTAACACCAGTTGGCGTTCCATGGCGAACTCCCTCTTCCTCGCGCCGGGCCGGTTCTCGATTTCCTGGATGAAGCCGGCTGACAACAGGGAGCCACTGTCGGAATAGAAGAATTTCTTGCCGATTTCCTCCTCCCCGATTGCGAACTTGCCACCTGCCCACTTCAGAGAGGATTTATCCTCAACCTTCCGGCCCTTGCTGTAATAGAACGCGTTCATCGAGCTATCGCCGCCGTGACGGGAATCCCGCTTATACAGGTTCAGCAGAACCGCTTTGTCGGACGGGCTGATATACTGCACGCTCATCAATTCGGTCAGAAGCCATTCCCAGGTCTGTTCTTCGCCGCCCATTTCGTAGGCCAGGTCGCGGAATTTGGCGGGCGTCCAGACCAGGTTGTTGCGCACAAACGCCGAACCCCGATCGCCACCCTCTTTCAACACACGGGATGCGACGGTCGCGCAGTTTTTGCGGAGTATGCGATGATGCGCATTCGGCTTGGACCGGATTTCACCCCACGCCCCCAGCATCCGGCTTTGTCTTAAACCGGGAATGCGGATGATGTGGTCCGGTGCGTAGCCTTCTTCAGCGAGGTCCATGGAAATTTCGAGCATTGGCCTGGCCAGCCGATTTTTGTCACTCGTCGGCCACCAGCTCACGTAACTTTCGCCTTGATAGGCCCAGTTTTCGTCGATGCTCATCGCCACATGGCCGGTGTAGCTAACCCCAATCGGCCGCAGATGGCTGCTCCAGATCAATACGGTTGTATAGTCCGACACGTTCTACATTCCTTTACGCCAGCTCTTGCCGCAACCTGCCGTTTCACATTGACGCAGCGCTCAGCGGCGTGGATTGATAGCGCTTTACCCAAGGTTTTGGAATTCCCGGCTACGGCCGCGGGGCCTCCACGGCCCGACCCACGGCACCCTCGATAAAACGGTTCTGGTTGACAACACCACACGCCCTCAGCCACCGTCATCTGGCCAAATTAACCAGAAAATTGGGAGACCCTCCATGAAATCCATCGTCCTTGCATTGCCGCTGCTGTTCGCCGCCCCCCTGACGCAAGCCGCCGACATCAAAGCGGTGGAGACGAAAGTCGAAACCAAAATCGCCGACATGAAGGGCCCGACCCTGCAATCGAAGATCGATGCCGCGAACGCGCAATGGCTGGCCGCCTTCACCAAAGGCGACGCCGCCGCGGTGACGGCACTTTATACCGAGCAAGCGACCGTGTTGCCCCCGGGGGCCGACATGGCCATCGGCCGGGAGGCGATTCAGAAGGTCTGGCAAGGCGCCATCCAAAGCGGCCTCAAGGTCACGAGCCTGACAACAACCGCGCTGGAGCAACACGGCCCGATCGCCCGCGAAATTGGCCGGATCAAGGCGGATATGCCGGGCCCGGACAAACAGATCCTGCACCTGGAAGGCAAGTACGTCGTCTACTGGAAAGAGGTGAAGGGCCAATGGAAGCTCGACACGGACATCTGGAACATGAACAAGTAGGACGCGTCGGCTCTCCGGATTGACAGCGCACGGCGCGGCCCACAGGGTCGCGCCGATCTTATCCGCAGCAGGAATCCTTCATGACCCCCGCCCAGTACACCCCGGTCGACGTCCTTGTGATCGGAGCCGGCAATGCAGCCGCCAATGCCGCACTGGCGGCTAAGGAAGCCGGTGCCTCCGTCGCCATGCTTGAAACCGCGCCGCAAACGGCCCGCGGCGGCAATTCGGCGTTCACCGGCGGTGCGTTCCGGTTTGTCTATGACGGTATTGATGAATTGCTGGCGCTGGACCCGTCGATCGCCGAGCTTGACCTCGCCTCCATTGATTTCGGCACCTATACTGAAGGCCAGTATTTCGACGATATGGGGCGCCTGACCGATTACCGCTGCGACCCCGATCTGACGGAGGTGCTGATCGGCGGCTCCTACCAATCCGCACTCTGGCTCAAGAAGCACGGCGTCAAATTCCAGCCGGCGCTGGGACGCCAGGCCTTCAAGGTGGACGGGAAATTCAAGTTCTGGGGCGGGCTTGCCTGCCACATCCATGGCGGTGGCGCGCATCTGGTGGCGACGCTGCACGAGGCACTCGTGAAGGCCGAGATCCCCGTCTACTACAACACCACCGGCTTTCAGCTGCTGCATGATGACGCCCGCATCCAGGGCGTGCGGGTGCGCCATGGCGGCCGGGTCAGCGATCTGCATGCCAAGGCGGTGGTGCTGGCCTGCGGCGGGTTCGAGTCGAACCCCGAAATGCGCTCCCGCTACATCGGCCCGAACTGGGATCTCGCGAAGGTGCGCGGCACCCGCTTCAACCAGGGCTACGGCCACAAGATGGCGATGGATATCGGCGCCGCGCCCTATGGTCATTGGTCCGGCGCGCATGCGGTGCAGTGGGACATGAACGCCCCGCCCTATGGCGACCTGTCGGTGGGCGACCAGTTCCAGAAGCACAACTACCCGTTCGGCGTGCTGCTGAACGCCAAGGGCCAGCGGTTCCTGGATGAGGGCAAGGATTTTCATTCCTACACCTATGCCGCCTATGGGCATGAGGTGATGAAGCAGCCGGGCCTGTTCGCCTGGCAGGTGTTTGACTCCAAGATCAACGACCTGCTGCGCAGCGAATACCGTATCCCGCGCATCACCAAGGAAACCGCCAATACGCTGGAGGAGCTGTTTACCAAGCTCACCGGCGTCGACGCCGCCGCCGCTTTGGCAACACTGAAGGCGTTCAATGACTCGCCGCGCCCGGACGTGAAGTTCAACCCCAATATCCATGACGGTCTGCGCACCAACGGCCTGCCGGTGGACAAGACCAACTGGGCGCAGAAGCTGGATACGCCGCCCTACCACGCCTATGGCGTGACGGCCGGCGTGACCTTCACCTTCGGCGGCCTCAAGGTCAGCACCGCGGCGCAGGTCGAAGACACCAATGGCGTCGTTATCGACGGGTTGTTCGCGGCCGGGGAGATCGTGGGCGGGTTGTACTACCATAACTACGGCAGCGGCACCGGCCTGGTGGCCGGCGTCACGTTCGGCCGCATCGCCGGCAGCGGCGCGGCGGCCTGGGCGAAACGGTAGGAGTCAAACACTTTCGACCGGCACTGCGTCCGCGTCCGCCTCCCCCCGTCATCCCCGGGCTTGTCCCGGGGACCAATCGCGGCAGAGGCAGAAACCCTGGTCCCCGGGACAAGCCCGGGGATGACGGGGGGCGGAAGTCAGGCGTGCTGTCAACCGACGCTACAATCAGGGAGTAAACGCAACAATGCGTATAATTCGTTCCGCTATCGCCTTCAGCGCCGCGATGCTGATGGCCACCACGACCTGGGCCGCCACCTGCGCCAGCCCCCGCCAGATGGACGGGTTTAAGACCTGCGCCGATGTCGCCAAGGCGGAGGAAGAGGGCGCACTGATAATGTATTCGCCCGACCCCGAAACCAATCAGGCCGGGCTGATGGCCGCCTTCAACAAGGCCTTCCCGAAGATCAAAACCAACTTCCTGCGCCTGCAGACCGGCGCGCTCTATGCCAAGCTGATGGCGGAGCGGCAGGCCAAGACCTATACCACCGACATCCTGATGCTGACGGACATGACCTTCGCGCAGGATTTCCAGAAGCGCAAAGGCTGGATGGACTATACGTCCCCCGAAAATACCAACCTTAAGACCGAATATAAAAGCAAGCCCGAGGGCCAGTTTTTCTGGGGCGCGGCGATCATCGCCGGCATCGCCTACAACCCCACGACGGTGAAGCCCGAAGACGCCCCGAAAAGCTGGGCCGATCTGAACAATCCGAAATGGAAGGACAATATCAACGTCAAGGTGTCCAATTCGGGCTTGCAGCATGAGACCTGGTACTTGCTGCGCCGCATCCTCGGCGAAAGCTACTGGACCGAATTCGCCAAGCAGAACCCGCGCGCCTTCGACTCTTATGTCCAGCAGTTCGATCGCTGCGTCAGCGGGCAGGACCAGATCATCTCCACCGCGCAGTATTCGGGCTATTTGCAGTTCAAGGCCAAGGGCGCCCCGATCGCCTTCGTCATTCCGCCGGAAGGCATGGTCGTCACCCCCTCCCTCTATGGCGTGGTGAACGAGGCGCCGCATCCCGAAGCGGCGAAGCTGTTCCTGGATTGGTTGACCAGCGTGCCCGGGCAAACCGCGCTGGTGAAGGTGTCCTCGCTGCACTCCCTGCGGGAGGACGTCGCCCCGCCCGCCGGCGGCGACCCCATCACCGCCTTCAAGCTGATCGCGCCGGATGACTGGGACGTCTTCCTCAAGACCCACACCCAGTTCGTCAAAGAATGGAACACCATGGTTGGTATGAGGTAGTCATGCGTAAACTCCTGTTCGCTCTGACGTTGCTGCTGGCAAGCCCCGCCTGGGCTTGCGATCACCCCCGTCAGATGGACGGGTTCAAGACATGCGCGAATGTCGAAAAGGCCTTCGAGGAAGGGGCTCTGGTGCATTACGCACCGGACCCCGAATCGGAAATGGCCAACTACCTGACCGCCTTCCGCAAGGCGTTCCCCAAAATCCAGACCAACTATATGCGGCTGCAGACCGGGGCGCTGTATGCCCGCCTGCTGGCGGAGCGTCAGGCCAAAACCTATATCCCCGATACGCTGATCCTGACCGAGGTCGGCTTTGCCATCGACCTGCAAAAGCGCGGCGGCTACGCCCTGTACATGTCGCCGGAGAGTGACGCCTACAAGCCGTATCAGCGCAGCTCACCGGCCGGGTACTACACCTGGGACAACGTGATCATCGCCGGTATCGCCTATAACCCAACGCTATTGGCAGCGGATCAGGCGCCGAAAAGCTTCAAGGACCTGATCAACCCGCTCTGGGCGAACGGGGTGAACACCAAGCTATCGACCTCCGGCCTGCAGCATTTCACCTGGTACTATCTGAAGACCCTCTACGGCGACGATTTCTGGAAGAAATTCGGCGCCTTGGAGCCGCGCGGCTTCGACTCCTATGTCCAGCAATTCGACCGCATGGTCAGCGGCCAGGACAAGGTCGTCGCGATGGCGCAATACTCTGGCTACCTGATCGCCAAAGCCAAAGGCGCCCCCGTCACCTTCGTCATCCCCGAGGAAGGCATGATCGGCGTGCCCGGCGTCATGGGCGTGATGGACCACGCGCCGCATCCGGAGGCCGCGCGCCTGTTTCTGGATTGGTATCTCGGCGTGCCCGGCCAGACCGTGATGGCCAACACGATCCGCAATTACTCCCCCCGCCCCGATGTCGCGCCGCCGTTGGGCGGGGTGCCGATCACCGATTTTAAGCTGATCGTGCCGGAGGAGTGGGAGCCGTTCCTGAAGACCCACACGCAGTTCGTGAAGGAATGGGACAAGATCGTGGGCATGAAATAGGGGGGCGCCTGCCCGTCTGTTTTGATGCGTCTGTTTTGATGCGGCGGGCGCCACCACAACACCCGCCGCACCGAAGGCCAGGCGGGAAAGGAACAAACCGCCACGCCGCACATCTCCTTATGCACAAACGTGCGTGAGCCCAGCGTTAGC
>CAIUPC010000760.1 GCA_903900905.1 uncultured Acetobacteraceae bacterium | reverse complement strand
GGCCGGCGTCGATCAAACCGAAGGCCGCACCGCCAACCCGGTCGGCTCACTTCGACATGGGAGAGATCGCCCGCCGATGCCGGGAGGGATTGCGCCTTGCCGGATCGGAAGGGGTGACAGCAATCGACGTTGCCGCGACCGCGCTACGGGACAAGGGTATCAGCCCGACCAACACAAAGCTGGTGGACGACTTCCAGCGGCGCATGTCCTGGACCCTCACACGGCTGGGCCAAGAGGGGGTTGCCAGGAAGGAGGGGCGGGGAATGGGCGCGCGGTGGACGTTGCCGCAAGGGGGATGACATTCGCCCCAGCACCTGCTACCGGAGGGATGACGGGCGGCGCTGCCACGCCGCTATCGTCCACATCTGCTTCCCTAGGGGTCCGAGCCACACATATAGCGCGGAGCCGTTGCCAATGTCAATTTCACTACTAGGTATTAAGCACAATATTCCGACGACAGCCGGCGCATCGCATGTTGTCGCGGGTGTCGGTGCCGACTCCGACTGCTCTGAGCGCCACCTCCTTGCCGTCATTGTTCCAGCAATAGGGGCACAGGAAATCAGCCCCGCTCTTGACCGGAAAATTCGCAAGGCGATTGCCCGCGAGATTCGCTACATCAAGCGCGGCCTTGTTCTCCGCAAGCTTCGTCTCAAGCTCGATCTTTTCCCGCTCAAGGTGCGCTTGATGTTGCTGCTTGTGCGACGCCGCCTCAGCGGCAACGCGACGTATCTGCTGTTCGGGAGACATAATCCTTTTCGCTCCTGGTAGGTGTGGTAACCCCAGAATAGCGAAACGGGGCCGGGGAGTCTTCCTCGGCCCCACCCTCTCAATCCGTCGCGGGGATGATCGTGTAACCCCTTGCTTCCATACAATCTTTGTAAATCCGGCGCTGGTCATTTTTTTGTTGCTGATAATCGATGGCAACTCCAATGACTGACAGACCAAGCCCGAGAACAAAGCCTCTGGCTTGGTCAGCGGCGGTCTGAGATTCGGTCTTGGCGCGATCCTTACAAACAAGCACATCCAGCGTTTGCTGATCCTTGGTTTTTCCAGGGGGCGGGGTTCCGCCAGCGGCAAGTTTGAAGGTTCCACAACCGCTCAAGGCCAGACAAATCAACGTCATCAGCATGGCACCACGCATAGTCGCCCCCACATTCCCCGGCTGGAGCCGGGTGTTGTATTCCGTGGGTCCACACTGGCACGAAATGAAGAAGGGCGGAAGCCAGCAGACTCTCCGGGAGGGGCAGGGAGCGGACTCGCGCCCGCTCCCCATTTCGCTATCCTGGTAGGTGCCAACCAAACTCAGGGAGCGAAGTCATGATGCCACCAACGCCAGGCGAATGGTGTTATACAATCAGATGCCGTCACTGTTGGTCGCCAATAGTTGTCGCGGAGGACCGACTTCAAGGGGCTGGGCCTCCAATAGATTTTTCAGACACTCTCCTGTCGTTCGAATGTGAAAATGCATCTTGTCGCAGGCGTGACAACTATCGAGCATCAGAAGCCGTCCGGTATCAATTCCCGAAGGCGCCAACGTGACTACTTCTCCAGGTAGTGCCAAAAAGATTTTCGAGATGTTATGGTCAGCGCCCAAAGACCTTACGAGGCCGACATAGGGGCCGTCGTAATCTTCGATAGACATAGGCATGCGCGCGCTCCTACAAGGTGGGAGCGGGCTGCTCAGGCTGCAATTGACGACGCGTGCGGGATGCCAGTCCCGCCCGTCGCCCCCTCTATACCGCCTTGTGGCGTTGCCAGTAACCACAAAAATCGACGCTCGGCTTTGATGACAGCGCCAGCGCGACAGTGTTGCGCGTCTGGTCCCCGTTGCTGACGCGCCGGTTGTCCTCCCGCCAAGCGGACTCTTGAGCGTATCGCACCAAATACGGGCCGGACACATGATGATGGTGCCCGATCTCCCCACGACGGAGGCGGGAGAAGAAGGATTCCGCGTTGTTCGAGTAGACCCCGTTGAGGCTGTAGGCTTGCGAGTGGTCGATACGGGCAACGTCGTAGCGGGTTTCCAGCCCGTTCCATGACGCGGCTTCATCGGCAACCACCTTGGTCCCCGGTGCGACGCGGGAGCCAATCCAGCCAAGAGAAGCGGACTCGGACTTGAACACGGCGGGGACCGTGGAACCACCGCGCTCCCGGATGACAACCACGACGCGGCGCTTGCCGTTTTGGTTCTTGGCCAGCCTTCGATCCCGCCGGTTCTCCTTGAGGTTCGAGGGCTTCACGTATCCACCGAAATAGGCGCCATCGATCTCCACGGTCTCCCCATCGCCTCCGACGTGCTTGCCCTTCAACTCGCTTGCCATAGCCTCACGCAGCTTGTGCGCCAGGACGAACGAGGTTTTGTAGGACGTGCCCAGGTCGCGGGAGAGGGCCAATGCGGCCTTACCTTTGACTTCGTTGCAGAAGATCGCAATCGCACTCAGGTAGGATTGTAGCGGCATCTTGTGCGACGCGAACAACGTCCCGGACGTGATAGTGAACTCCTTGTCGCACGCCTTGCAGCGCCACCGTGCCGGGCCTGTTGGCCGGCGGACGTTGTAGACCGCTTGGCAGGCACACCCAGGGCAAACCGGCTCCCCGTTTGTCTCCGACCACCGAATGCGGACGAACATCGTCTCCGCTTCCTCGTGGGACATCCGCATGACCTGCGCAAGCGACAAGGTCTTTGCGGCGGGGGATAGTAGGAAATGTTGGGCCATCTGATCCTCACGGAAGACTTCTTCCGCTATTGATAGATAGCCGGGCTTGCGCTGTCAAACGAAATCTTCTAAAGATGGAAGATAATTTCCACGGTAGGATGCGACAATGGGACTGTCACCGAGAGAGCAAGAATGGGCGGACAAGGCGCGGAGGTTCCTGAAGGCCAAGCTCAAACAGAAGGGTTTGGGTTACAAGGAACTGGTGACCCGGCTCAAAGAGCATGGGATCGAGGAAACGGAGGCTTCGATAACCGGGAAGCTGAACCGGGGCACGTTTGCCGTGACTTTTTGGCTGGCGTGCCTCGCCGTCATGGAACTGACGGGAGTTGACTTGACGGAGCTGTAAGACAGGATCGCATCTAAGGGGAGGGGTGCGATGCGAGATTGGATTGTGACGATTGGCGCGGTAATCGTGCTCGGATGTATGGGCGCAGCTACCGGAACTTATTTGGCGTCAGTTTATCAGACGGCCGATTTACAGCGGGCAGAACGTCCAAAGCAGGTACCCTCCGAACACGCCACCAAACCCAATTCCAATCAAGGCGTAGCCGAGGACAATCCTCTTTTTATCCAGATAGTCCCCGCCCCAAAGAGCGACGAGGAAGCCGCCCGCGACGCCAAGGAGAGAGATGACAAAAATCAAACCGATACTTGGCTTGTTCGTTTTACGGGTCTGTTGTTTTTGGTTGGTGTGGTTCAGACGATCGCTTTCTTTAAGCAGGCCAGACGACTTAGAGAAACTGTTGAGGCCATGAAAATCATCGACCAGGGCCAGTCCGAAAAGGTGATCCAATCCATAACGCATGCCGCCAGTGCCGCAGAGGCGATGCAAAGTCTGGCCAACACCGCCGCCGCCAACGCCAAACGGCAGTTGCGGGCTTACCTGTTTATCGATGATGCCTTTATTCGAAATGGCGAGAGTGATGATGGACCCGAGTATCTTTCCGCGCCGGTGGTTTTCTACACGATCAAAAACAATGGGCAGACCCCGGCTTATAAGGTCAGCGTTCTTCACACCGCCGAAATGGTCGATTTGCCTTTCGGTAAAATCGTGACGCCTATCGAAATCGACTACCTCGGGACCATAGCGCCGCGCGGGGATGTAGTGGAGGATATGCGGCCCGGCGTCATCGGAACCGGAGACCCGACCGACTTCAGGGAGAAGGCCAAGGGCGCAGTCCTTCGGGGCGTGATCACCTATAAGGACGCCTTCGGCGATACCCAAACCACCGACTTCCACTTCACGCATAAGGGGCCGATTGACGATCCCCGCTCGCGTATGGCCGCAGAGAGCGAAGGCAACGACGCAACCTAACGCAACCACCGTCGCCACGCGCCCTGCGCGCATAACACTTACTCACCGCGCCTCCGTGGGTTTGGGCCTGGACGCGAGGCCGGCGCCAGACTGAAAGGTGGGTCCTGGCGCTCCATCGCACCATCCCCGGCGTTTGGTGTTTGCGCCATCATACCGGAAAAACCTCCCCCTCCCCTTGCGGGATGGGGCGGGGGGAGGGGGTAATTCCCCGGAACTGTGCTGATTTACCCCTCCCCCCAACCCCCTCCCTCAAGGGGAGGGGGAGGAGTTTCTGGGAATGCCGCTTCTCCGGACGTTCGGGGGCGGTGCGATGTCGGGCCTGTTGCCCCGCTCAATGCAGCGCCGCGGCCCCCGCTACCGGTATCCCGACCGGTCCTGGCCGCCGTGCGGCGATCAGTCTTGTGGCGTCGTCGCGGCGGCCGGCGGCGAGATAGGCGCGCAGCAGCGTGAATTCGAACAGGTCGGTCTGCGCCAGGCTGCCCGCGGCGCGGTCCCGCTCCGCCAGGACCGGCTCGATCGCCGCGATGGCCGCGTTATAATCCCCGGACCGGAAAGCGGCGAAGGCGCGCGCCATGGCCGGCACGACGGGGCCGGAGGGGTAGCGGCCGGCCTCCGCCAGCGCTTCCATCCGCGCGACGCGGTCTGCTGAGGCATCCGGCGCGCCGCCGGCGGCCTCCGCCATGGCGATGTGCCAATCGGCGAAGGCCATGCCGGGGTTGGGGAAGTTCTGTTCGGCGAATACGCGCATCCGGTCCCATTCCCCATCCGGCACGGTATAGCCCGCGAGTTCGGCGCGCCACAGGAAGGCTGAGCCGTCCATCACCGTGAAGAAGGGCGGCATGACGCTGGCGCCGGGGGCGACGGTGTCGCGGTAGATGGCGAAGGCGGTCCCGGCATCGCCTTCCTGCAGCGCGCAGAGGGCGCCGTGCCAGCTTATATGGCCGTGCAACAATCCCTCCCGCGGATAGGATGGTAGCCAGTCCGCGATGAAGGCGCGGGCTTCGGCCTGGTGCCCGTCCTCGTAACAGATATGCGCCAGCGTATGCGCGCCGACGGCATTGGCGGCGTGTTCCGCCATGGATCGTTCCACTTTCGCGCGGGCCGGCGCGTGCTGGCCGGTTTCGGCGAGGGCAAACGCGTGGTTGGGCAGGAACCACCAATCGTCGCCGTAATGCGGGGCCAGTGCCTCGGCCAGGGCCAGCTGCTCCTGCTTCAGCGCCGCGCGTCCGGATGTGCCGATAAGGCCGAGCGGGCTGGCGGATGTGCTGTAAATAAGGGCATCGCGCGGCCAGGCATTCAGATGGGGGTAGAGCGCGTCCAGCGCGGCGGCGGATTGGCCGCTCAGCATCAGGGCGAAAAAGCCGATATGGCTGACCTCCCGCTCCGTCGCGCCGGAGGCCAGGGATTGCGCGGTGGCGATGGCGGCGCGGGCGGCCGGGGTGTTGAAGCGCATCGCCTCGGCCCGCGCCTTGCCGGCATAGGCCAAAGCGAAGCCGGGGTCTGCGGCGATGGCGCGGTCGAAGGCTTCTGGCGCACCGGGATAGAGGGTCAGCAATCGTTCGGCGCCGTCGCACCAGGCGGCCGCAGCGTCCGCGGATTGGGTGGATAGCGTCAACCCGTAGCGGTCGCTTTGCATTTTGTGCCCTCCCTTGTCAGGCTTTCACTGTAGTTTTAGGGGCGCGCGGGGGTCAATCTATTGCGCGAGGGCGCCGGTTCGCCGGGGTTAAACCAAGCGGCGGGAACATTGACGTACCGGGCGCCTACCACCTCGTCCTGCTGACGGAGGTCAGCATCCACGCCTTTCTCATGTTGAGACCACGCAAGGCGTGGATGCCGACCGGAGTCTGCCCACGGACTTGATCCGTGGGTCGGCATGACGGGTTTGAACCGTCACCAGCGGGTCAGCATCAAGCGCGTCTGGTATTATGCCAACTCGTAAAATGAATGACGTACCGG
>CAIUPC010000759.1 GCA_903900905.1 uncultured Acetobacteraceae bacterium | reverse complement strand
TGGGGCGCATAGCCTGGACGTGCGGGTGGATCTGCTGGCGGTGTGATACCAACCGGCAAAATGAATGACGAACTGCCGCCTTTTACCTCGTCATGCTGACGGAGGTCAGCATGACGGGTAACGATGGCCGGTACGTCATTCATTTTACGGGCCAGTATAATATCGGCCCGTATTGACATTGACTCACCGGCAGCGCCCCAACGCCGTCATGCCGACGCAGGTCGGCATCCACGCCTTTGCAATATTCATCAGGAAAAAGTCGTGGATGCTGACCTCCGTCAGCATGACGAGGTAAAAGGCGGCAGTTCGTCATTCATTTTGCCGGTTGGTATCACACCGCCAGCAGATCCACCCGCACGTCCAGGCTATGCGCCCCACCGCCAAGAATCACGCCCCGCACCGGACTCAGATCGCCATAATCGCGGCCCCAGCCCAGCACCACATGCTCATCGCGCACAATCAGGTTGTTGGTGGGGTCCACATCCACCCAGCCATGCGCCGGTCCCAACCAGCATCCCACCCAGGCATGCGACTGATCCGCGCCGCGCCGCCGCACCTGGCCCGGCGGCGGGCGGGTGCGGATATAGCCCGACACATAGCGCGACGGCAGGCCGAGGCTGCGCAGGCCGGAGATCATGAGGTGGGAGAAATCCTGACACACCCCCGCCCGCTGCGCCAGAACGCGCCCGACCGGGGTGGCGATGGTGGTCACACCAGCCTGGAACCGGAAATCCTGGCGAATGCGGTCGAGCAGGTCGATCACGCCCACCAGCACCGGCCGCCCGGCCGGAAACGACTGAGCAACATAGGCCGCGACATCCGGGTCCGCCGCGACCATGGGGCTTTCGAAGACAAACTCCGCCGCCTGCCACTGAAGCGGGCCGCCATCGCGCGCGGTGGCCACCTCTTCCCAGGGCGGGGTGCTCTCAGGCGCGGGGGCACGCGGGAAATCGACCTCGACTTCCGCCTTCAGGGTCACGGTGAAATGCGGGTGCGGGCGATCCAGGAAGAGCCAGCCGACCCGATTGCCGAAATGGTCGACTCCCTCGGAATGGCGGGAGGCAGCGGGGTCGGCGATCACCTCACTCGTGATTACCTGCTGATAGGGCAAGGGGCGCGGGAGCAGCCGGACCATGTGGCACGCGAGGTCCACCGGTTCGGCGTAGGAGAAGGTGGTGGCGTGTTCGACCTGGAATCTCATGCCGCACCACGGAACGACAGGGACTCTTCGCCCATGCCCAGGGTCTGCGCCGTGGGCAGCAAGGCGAAATAGTGCCGGGTGACGCGGTCGGACAGGGTGGCGACGCTGGCGGCCAGCTTGTGCAGACTTTCCGGCAGGGCGCAGGCGGCCACCGCCTGATCCGGCGCCTCCGCGACGCGGGTCACCGCGGTCTGAATATCGGTCAGCAAGGCCGTCGCGGTGGCGGCCAGCGACTGGTCGCCGTCCTCCGAGATCTGATCCAGCAAATGGCCGATCGCGGCGAGCTGGAATGCGAGGCCGCGCGGATTGCCGTCGTCGGCGAGCACCAGATCCAGCACCGGCGCCGGTTGCAGCACGGTCAGATAGCGGGTGCGGTAGGTGATCAGCGAATCGCACAGCTCCAGCACCAGCCGCAGCGCCGGTTCGATCCGGGCCGGCGGCTGCTCCAGCGCGAAGCCAACCTGGGAGCAGACGGCCTGGGCGCGTTCCATGCGGCGCCCGAGTTCCAGGAACAGCCAGCCACCGCCCCGCACCATGTTCTCCGCCGCCAGCCCGGCGACCGAGGCGGAGAAGCGCAGGATATCGACCATCACGACCGACAAAGCCTCCCAGCTGTTATTCACGCGCTGGGAGTCGTGCCGGATTTGCCGGAGCGCGGCGGTGAAGGCGCCGTACATGTCGCCGGTCAGTCGGTCGCGGACCGATTCCGTCAGCCGTGCGACCGTATCCACCAGCCCGGCGATCGAACCCGGCGGCCAGCCGCGGCCACGCAGGCTGGCGAGGAGCGCTTGCGACAGCGCCTCCCCCCCGCCCGCGACCATTTTGGACTCGGCCGGAATGAGATCGGCTTGCACGAGCGTGCGCGACAAGGCGGTGAGCTCGACCAACTCGCGCGGCATGAACCCGCCGCGCGAGAGGCGGGCGGTGGTGGCGCGGACGAGGCGGGCGGCGCCCTCCAGCCGTTCCACGTAGCGGCCGAGCCAGAACAGATTATCGGCCACCCGGCTCGGCAGATCACCCGTCGTGCGGCGGATCGCGATCGGCATGACGCTGAGTGACGGCGGGCCGACGATGTCGTCGCGCTCATCATTCAGGACCCAGACGTCCTTTGACAGGCCCTCGCCGGGCAAGGCGCCGCAGATCTTTTCGTCGGCTTCCAGCACGCGGGCCAGGCCGCCATCCATGGCGCGCCATTCCTCACCGTCATGCACCATGTAAATGCGCAGGATGATCGGCTTTGGCTCCATCCCATTGGGTCCGACGCAGGGGGCGACGGAGGGGGACAACGCGGTGGTGGCGGCATAGCGCCAGGGCTCGCGCGCGATATCGTCGAGCAGCTTCTGCCGCGCTTCGGGGGCGAGGCGGCCAGGTTCGATCGCGGCCGAACGCCCATCGGCGGCGGCGCGGATCAGCCAGCGGTCGGGATTGCGCCAGACCGTTTCCCGCGCCTGCTTGTCGCCCAGCCAGACGGTGTTGACGCTGGGGATCTTCAACCGCTCCCCCAGCAGGCGCATCGACAGGGTGGACAGCCAGGCGGCGAAGGCCGGGGCTTCCATGACGCCGACGCCGGGATGATTGGTGATGCGGATGGCGCCGGTGCGTTCGGCATCCATCAGGCCGGGAACGCCGATAAGGCTGCCGGCGTCGAGTTCCAACGGATCGAGCATCCGTGAATCCAGCCGCCGCACCAGCACATCGACGCGCTGCAAGCCCTTGAGAGTCTTTAGGTAAACGGCCCCGTTACGGACCGTCAAATCGGCGCCCTCGACCAGCGCGCAGGACAGTTCCCGCGAGAGCATCATATGCTCAAACCAATGGCGGCTGCCGGTGCCGGGCGTGAGCAGCGCGATGCCGGGGCTTGCCGTCACCGGCAAACCGCTGAGCAGCAGATTTGTCTGGCCGGTGACCGGGGGCGGCGTGAACCGCGCTGCCTGCGCGCGCTCCTGCCCCATGCGCTGCAGGGCGCTTTGCCAGATTTCGAAGAACGGCCGCTGCTGGCGCATTTGCACGCCCCGGAAGGCTTCCGGGATCACGCGGGAGAGCAGGCGCCGGTTCTCCCGCGCATAGCCAATGCCCGCCGCGCCAGCGGTGCGATCGGCCAGCACCCGCCAGCCGCCATCGGCGCCGCGGATCAAATCGGCGGCGTAGAAATCCATGAACCGGCGGGATGACGGCGCCGCGCTTTGCATGTGGCAGGGGCGGAGGAAGGCGTCGTTCGTGAAAATCACGGAGGGCGGCAGAATGCCATCCGCCAGCAACTGCTGCGGCCCGTAGATATCCTGCAGAATGGCTTCCAACAGATCCGCCCGCTGGCCGAGGCCTTCCGTCAGGGTGTCGAATTCCGCGGCGGGTAGCGGCAGCGGCAAAGGATCGCAGCGCCAGGAATGGCGGCCGGCGCCGGGAAGGATGCCGGTCACGCCCTCATCATCAAAGGCGGCATCCAGGCGCTTGGCCTGCTCGCTCCAGCCGCCTTCGCCGATAGTGGTGAAGGTGCTGACCAATTGGCGCCAGTGCGGGCGCAGACCGCCCACACCATCCACCATCTCATCGACGCCGGGGGGAAGGGGGGATTGCCTTGGATTGGGGGCGGTCGAAGAAATAGGGATTGTCTCGTTGGTTCGGGGTCAGATGCCTGGGAGAGATATAAACCAGTAATGCCGGTGCCATAAGGGCGCGCGGACATCCTACACCGTCACCGCCGGGTTTGTCCCGGGTCGAGGGCACAATATCATGCTGATCGCACGTGACGGTATCGCGGCGCCGTTGCATGGTCCGCTTTGTGTCATCCCCGGCCTTCGCCAGGGATGACACGGGGGAGAGATCGTGCCTCTCGATGTCTTATCCTGGTGAGGGAACCCTTACACCAGCTTCCAATGCACCAGCGTGAACGGCGGGGTCGCGGTGTCGTGGTGTTCGAACACCGCCTCCACCTTGCCGCCGATAGGGACTTCCTGCCTGGGATCGCCCAACAGGTTCCCCAGCATGCGGACATTGCCGTAGGCGGGTAGTTCGACGAGGACGGCGATATAGGGGCCGTGACCGGCCAGAGCGGAATGCACGGGATGGTGCGGCCGCTCATAGCTGTAGATCTGGCCTTTGCCCTCGATCTCTTCCCACACCACATCGAACGAATGGCAGCGGTGGCAGATCCATTCCGGGCCCCACTGCCAGGACTGGCAGCCGCGGCATTTCTGGATCATCAGCTTGTTCTGGCGCGTGCCCTGCCAATACGGCTCGGACAGGCCATCGGGGGCGGAGGACGGCTGCGGCAGGCCTTCCGGCAGATAATAGGTGCTCACAGCGTGGCCTCCGAACCCAGAATGAGGGAGCTGACAGGCGTGACCATCGGCCCGCCCATGATGATCGCGGCGTCGTTGCGCGGGACCTGATTGATGGCCGTGCCGCGGATCTGGCGGACGGATTCGATCACCAGTTCCAGCCCGTGCATGTAGCATTCGGCCAGATTGCCGCCGCTGGTGTTGAGCGGCATCTTGCCCGACGGCGCCAGCAGGTTCTTGGGGACCAGGAACTCGTTGGCTTCCTCGGCTTTAACCAGGCCGTGTTCCACCAGGCTCATCAACACGCCGCCCGTGAAATTTTCATAGCACTGCACGATGCCCATATCGGCCGGGCCGAGCTTCGCCATGTCGTACAGGCGCGGCGCCAGCTTGGCGAAATGCGAGCTCTGGTAGTTCGGCATATTGTGCACCGGCGCGGCGCTGCGATGGTCCGACCCCTGCCCGCAGGCGAGCACATAGGACGGCTTGTGCTGCGTGTCCTTGGCGCGATCGGCCGGCACCACGATCACGGCGGCGGCGCCGTCGTTTTCCTGGCAGCAGTCATACAGATGAAAAAACGGTTCCACGATCCAGCGGGAGGCATCGTATTTCGCCTCATCCAATGTGCGCCCGCGCATCACCGCCGCCGGGTTGGTCTGGGCGTGGTGGTAGCAGGCGATGGGGATGGCGCGCAAAGCCTCCTGCTCGATGCCGTGATTGTGCATGAAGCGCGTCACCTTCATGGCGAAGCGCTGGGCTGGCGACATCACGCCGTAGGGGATGATGAAGCTATCGTCGCCCGCCACCAGCGGCGCGCCGGTGCCGCGGCCGTAGCGCGCGTACTGGCCCTGCGCCAAAGACCGGAACGCGACCACGCAATCGGCCATGCCGGTCGCCACCGCGGCCGAGGCATTGCCGACCGCGCCGCACACGCCGCCGCCGCCGCCGCCCCAGAACATGTTGGAGAATTTCAGCTCCTTGATGCCCAAAGCCGCCGCCAGACGCCCGGCCTCCGACCGGTCATTGCCGTAGGAGGCGAAGCCGTCGATGTCGTGCGGGCTGATGCCGGCGTCGTCGCAGGCGCGGACGATGGCCTGCAGCGCCAGCTTGAACTCGCTGTCCGGCGATTGGCCGTGCTTGTAATAGGTGGTTTCGCCGATACCGGCGATCGCGGTCTTCCCGCGAAGGGTTCTCTCTGCCATGGATTTCCCGCCCAGTGCCGGCGCGCGTCATGCGCGGCGGCGTGGCCCGAAAGTAAGCCAAAGTGCCGGGCCTGGGCAAATCGCGGGGGAGGGAAACAGGATGCGTCGTATTGGCCTGTGGCTGAGCGTTTTATGCCTGATCGCTGGTTCGGCGACGGCGCAGACCGTGCGCATCGCCCAGCAGTTTGGCATTGGCTACTTGCCCCTGTTCGTCATGCGCGACCACGCGCTGCTGGAGGCGGAGGGCCGCGCCCGCGGCCTGACGCTGACCCCGCAATGGGTGCAGCTGACCAGCGGCGCGGCGATCAATGACGCGCTGCTGGCGGGGGATCTGGAGTTCGCGAGCGGCGGCGTCGGCCCCATGCTGACGATCTGGGCGAAGACCCAAACCGGCGCCAAGGTGCGGGGCGTGGCGGCGTTGAACGCCATGCCGATGTGGCTCACCACCACCAACCCGAACGTGAAGACTGTTCGGGATTTCAGCGACGCCGATCGGATCGCGCTGCCGGCGGTGAAGG
Organism: uncultured Acetobacteraceae bacterium; assembly: GCA_903900905.1. GTDB lineage: Bacteria > Pseudomonadota > Alphaproteobacteria > Acetobacterales > Acetobacteraceae > Rhodopila. The sequence goes on along the minus strand of CAIUPC010000759.1, from coordinate 834 downwards.
TGTCGGTGCAGGCGGTGACCTTGCAGATGGCGGCGCGGCAGGCGTTTGGGCCGGGGGAGCACGCGCGGCTCGATCGTCTGACGGTGTCGATGGGGCACCCGGACGGGATGGCGGCGTTGTTGATGGGGCATTCCCCCATCAGCGCCCACTTCACCGCCGCGCCTTATATGTATCAGGAGGCGGCGGCGCAGGGCGTGCACGTGGTGCTCAACAGCTACGACGTGCTGGGCGGCCCGCACACGTTCAACGCGATGTGGGCGACGTCGCGGTATCACGACGCCAATCCCCAGGTGTTCGCCTCGTTTCTGGCCGCGTTGGAGCGGTCGATGGAGCTGATCCGGTCGCATCCGGATCAGGCGGCGGCGATCTGGCTCCGGGCGGAGCGGTTCACCATGCCGGCGGACAAGGCGGAGGCGATGATCGCCCGGCCGGAGAACGCGTGGACCACGGCGCCACGCAAGGTCGTTGCCTTCGCGCGGTTCATGCACGAGACCGGCGCGATCCCGGTTGTGCCGGAGCGGTGGCAGGATGTGTTCTTTCCGGAGTTGGTGGCTGGGGGTGGGAGTTAGGGGGCGCGCAAGAATAATTGGCTCGGCTGTGGCACTCGCACCGGCACCCCCACCCCGTCATGCCGACGGAGGTCGGCATGACGGGTTAGGGCAAGCGTCCAACGCCAACCGGCATAGTTTATCTTGGGCGCCGCTTAATACCAACCCGTAAAATGAATGACGTACCGGCCGCCGTTACCCGTCATGCCGACGGAGGTCGGCATACACGATTTTCTCCTGTCTAACGCTGTAAAGTCGTGGATGACGACCTTCGTCGGCATGACGG
>CAIUPC010000758.1 GCA_903900905.1 uncultured Acetobacteraceae bacterium | reverse complement strand
GTCCGCAGCAGCCCCAACGGCCCGCCGACATAGCTTTCCGGCGCGACATGCAGGATGCAGGCACCATAGCTCGTCCCGGACATCCGCGCGTCCGACATCCGCAGCATGTCGCGGTAGCCCTCCTTCAGAAGCTTCTTCGGCATTGGCAGCATGCCCCATTCCGGCATGCCCGGCCCGCCCTGCGGCCCGGCATTGCGCAGCACCAGCACGCTGTCGGGGGTGAAGGGGTAGCTCTCGTCCTCGACCGCCTTCTTCATCGACGGGTAATCGTCGAACACCACCGCCGGGCCGGAATGCTTCAGGAAGCGTTCCTCCATCGCCGCCGGCTTGATCACGCAACCATCGGGGGCGAGGTTGCCGGTCAGCACCGCCAGTGAGCCCTCGGCATAGATCGGATTGTCGAGGCCGCGGATGACATCAGCGTTGAAGACCTGCGCGCCCTCGATATTCTCCCCGATCGTTTTGCCGGTGACGGTCAGGCAGTCGAGGTGCAGGTGCGCGCGGATGTTGTTCATCAGCGCGCAGATGCCGCCGGCGTAGTAGAAATCCTCCATCAGATAGGCCTTGCCGGTGGGGCGGACATTGCCGATGACCGGCACGCGGCGGCTGTAACGCTCGAAATCGGCGAGGCCGATCTCGAGGCCGGCACGGCGCGCCATGGCGATCAGATGGATGATGGCGTTGGTCGAACAGCCCATGGCCATGGCGACGGCGATGGCATTCTCGAACGCAGCATGGGTCTGGATGCGCTGCGGGGTCAGATCCTCCCACACCATCTCGACAATGCGGCGGCCGGATTCCGAGGCCAGGCGGATATGGCCCGCATCGGCGGCGGGAACGCTCGACCCGCCCGGCAGCACCATGCCCACGGCTTCCGCGATCGCGGTCATCGTGCTGGCGGTGCCCATGGTCATGCAGGTGCCGTAGGACCGGGCGATGCCCTGCTCGACCCCGAGCCATTCCTTGTCGGTGATCTTGCCGGCGCGCAGCTCGTCCCAATACTTCCAGCTGTCGGAGCCCGAGCCCAGGAACTTGCCCTGGAAATTGCCGCGCAGCATCGGCCCGGCCGGCAGGAAGATGGTGGGGATGTTCATGCTGGTCGCGCCCAGCAGCAGGCCCGGCGTGGTCTTGTCGCAGCCGCCCATCAGCACCGCGCCATCGACGGGGTGGGAGCGCAACAACTCCTCCGTCTCCATCGCCAGCATGTTGCGGTACATCATCGTCGTCGGCTTGACGAAGCTCTCCGACACCGACAGCGCCGGCAGTTCCACCGGGAAGCCGCCGGCCATCAGGATGCCGCGCTTCACGTCATCGACGCGCTGCTTGAAATGGCTGTGGCAGGGCTGCAGATCGGACCAGGTGTTGACGATGGCGATCACCGGCTTGCCGGTCCATTCCTCCGGCGCGTAGCCCATCTGCATGGCGCGGGAACGGTGCCCGAACGACCGCAAATCGGCCGGCCCAAACCAGCGGGTGGAGCGTAACTGATCGGTTGTCTTGCGGGGGGCTTGATCGGACACGGACGTTTCCTTGTTTTTGTTGGTTGAGTTTACCAGACGAATTTCGGCAGAGTCGCAACCGGCGCCATGCCGGCGGCACGGGCGGCGGCTTCTGTCTTCACCGGATCGAAGCCGCCAGCGCCGTCAGACAGATCCGCGCCATGAATGCCGTCCAGCACCCAGCAGGATGCCAGACCCACCCCGGTCGCGCCGGCGATGTCGGTGCGCAGGGAGTCGCCCACCGCCAGCACCCGCTCCGGCGCCATGCTCAATTGCTGCAAGACCGGCTGGTAAACGGCGGGGTCGGGCTTGCCGAGGCTGCGGATATCGCCGCCGAGTTCGCGATACCGCTCCGCCAGCGATCCCGCGCAAAGCACGCGCACGCCGCCGCGGATCACCACCAGATCGGGGTTGGCGCAGATCATCTTCAGCCGGTGTTCCCAGCAGGTCTGCAGCGTGTCTTCGAATTCGGCGATGTCGCTGGGATTGCGGTGATCGTCCGGGCCGGTGTTCAGCACGAAATCGGCCTCCGCCGGGCTGTCGGCGATGGTCAAAGGCAGTCCTTCCAGGACCGGCCGATCCCGCTCCGGCCCAAGGTGGTAGACGCGTTGACCAAGTTGCGCCCACCACAGGTCGGGCGGGGTGATCAGCGCCCGGCGCACCGCTTCGCCGCTGGTGAGGATGTCGGTGTACAGCGCGTCCTCGATCCCCATGCGGCGCATCATCGTGCGCACGGCATCATTCGGGCGGGGGACGTTGGACAGCAGCAACGTGCGCTTGCCCGCGGCGCGCAGATGGCCGAGCGTTTCGACCGCATGCGGGAAGGCGTTGACCCCGTCATGGATCACCCCCCAAAGGTCCAGCACGAACCCGTCATAGCGTTCCGCCAATGCGGCGAAGCCGGAGAGATGTTCCATTTACGCGTACTCCGCCAATGCTTGCGCGTCGCTGCCGACGGCATCCTCAACCCGTTGAAATCCAGCCGCTTTCAGGCCCGCCGTCAGCTCGGTCTTCAACCGCGGGATCAAGGCCGGGCCCTGATAGGCGAAGCCCGTATAAAGCTGCACCAATGACGCGCCGGCCCGGATCTTCAACAGCGCGTCCTGCCCGCTGAACACTCCTCCGGCGCCAACCAGCACCAGACGGCCGCGCGCGAGCAGGAAGGCGCGGGCCAGCATGCGCGTTGACAAGGGCAGCAGCGGCGCGCCGGACAGGCCGCCATCTTTGCGGATCAGACGGGATTTCAGGCCAAAGGGACGGGAGATGGTGGTGTTACCCACAATCAGCCCCTGCACGCCCTCTTCCACGCAGGTCTCGACCACGGCTTCCAGACCGGCATCCGACAGGTCCGGGGCAATCTTGACCAGAATGGGGGGGCGTTTGGCGACCGTGGCGACGGCCTGCAGGATGGCGCGTAACCGCGCCTCACTTTGCAGATCCCGCAAGCCGGGCGTGTTGGGGGAGGAGACGTTGATCACCGCGTAATCCGCGTGCGGCGCCACCGCCCCGATCAGCAAGGGATAATCGCGCTCCGGGTCGGCGCCATCTTTATTGATGCCGACATTGGCGCCCAGCGGCACGGTGCGCCCGGACAGCGTGGCGAGATTGCGGAGGTAAAGCTCCAGCCCGCCATTGTTGAAGCCCATGCGGTTGATGACCGCGCGATCAGGCTCCAGCCGGAACAGCCGCGGACGGGTGTTGCCGGCTTGCGGCAGGGGCGTGACGGTGCCGGTTTCGACAAACCCGAAACCCAGGCGCATCAGCCCAGCCGCCGCGACCGCGTCCTTGTCGAAGCCGGCGGCGAGGCCGATGGGGTTGGAGAAGCGGCGCCCCAGCACCGTCACCCCCAGCACCGGATCATCCGGCGCCGTCGATCGGCCGGCCAGGCCCCAGCGCAGCGCGCGCAATGCGAGCAGATGCGCGTCCTCCGGATCGAGCCGGCGGAGGAGGGGCAGGAGGGCAGAGGCAATGGCTGGGGTCATGGGGTCGAGTTTATGCCCCTGTGACGCCATCGGCGGAAGGGTGAGGAACGTTTTGTCCTCATAGTCCCCAATGGTAGCGATAACAAGCGCGGCGTTTTACCGCGGTGCGGGCCAGGGCGGCGGCCCCCGTAAATCCAGCACGGCCGCGATCTGCGCCCCGATCTGTTGCCCGAGTTGCATCAATGGCGCGATCTGTGCGGCTGACGGGGGCGGGTCGCTCAGGTCCCATGTCGCCAGGATTGCCCCTAACAACCGCCCCTGCACATCCGCCACCGGGCAGGCCAGAACCATGCCAACCGCCATCGCGGACAGGCGGGCGCGGGCCTGTTGGTTGCGCATCGCGTCCGCCGACCGCGCCACGCATTGGCCGGACAGTAGAGTGGGCAAGGTGTCCGTCCAGTCCGCTATCGGCTGGTTTTGCACCAGCGCATCGGTGGCACGGCCGGGTGCGGCGACGGCATGGGTGATGTCGTAGCGCAGCAGCCCGGTGCCGTTCAGGCCGACGACCCCGTTATGAATAACATCGAGCCGCACCCGCGCCGCGTCGGGCATGCGTTGCAGGAGGGTTTCCAGCAATTGCCCGATCAGGCGGTTGGATTCGACGAAATGCCGCAACTCCGCCTGCAACAGGGCATTTTCTGACTCCCGGGTGCGGCGGGCGCGGCTGGTCTCGTTGTCGAAATACGCGATCCGCAGGCCTTCGGTGAGGCTGGATTCCCGGATCACGTTCATGCCGGCGTGCAGGATTGCCAAAAGAGCAACGGTTATCACCGGTTGCATCAGCACCTGTCTGGCCGGCAGTCGCATGCCGGCCAGCAGGGTTAACACCGTCCTGATGACGGCCAATAGTTCAACCAATATGTCGGCCTTAAATGAAGCGCTCTGAAATTTCCGGGCAGGGTGATCGCATGTGGATCGACATGCGCCACATTCGAACCCTCAGCGTCATCCCCGGGCTTGTCCCGGGGACCAAGGTTTCCGCTTGCGCCGCGATTGGTCCCCGGGACAAGCCCGGAGATGACGTTTTTTGGAGCCCAGGCCCGTCCAGGCAAAGGTATCGCGACCAAATGCGATACCCCTGCCCGCGGGAGGCCACTTCCCATTGCGTGCCTTTCGGACCACATTCTGCCACTATGCAAGGATCGCTTCGGATGCACGGCAGTTGTGCCAGCCGGGATGGGCAGGCGGTCTTGCTGATTGGGCCGCCGGGGGCGGGCAAATCGGACCTTATATTGCGGCTTCTGGGGCGTGGCTTCGATCTCGTGGCGGATGATCAGGTGGAGATTTCGGGTGGCATCGTGTCCGCACCCGCGGCCCTTTCCGGGCTGCTGGAGGTGCGGGGACTCGGCATCGTGCGGTTGCCGCACGTGGCCTCGGCCCGACTCGCCCTGATCGCCGACCTCGGCGGCGCGGGTGATCGGCTGCCGCTGCCGGCGCGCCATGCGGTGCTCGACGTTCCCATCATCCATCTCCTCGCCAGCGCGGCCTCCGCGCCCGACCGGGTGATCATGGCGCTGGACTGCGCACTCGGACGCGTGAAGCAGATCGCCGGAGCCTTCGCGCCATGACCACCGCACCCAATGCGCTGCGGGTCGTGCTGGTCACCGGGCTGTCGGGGGGCGGTAAAGCCTCGGTCCTGCGGGCGCTGGAGGATCTGGGCTACGATGCCGTGGATAACCCGCCGCTCGGCATGATCGAGGATATGGTCATCGCCGGGGAGGGCAATCTCGCTATTGGCGTCGACGCCCGCTCCCGCGGGTTCAATGCCGGGGCCGTCCTCGCGGCGCTTGGCCGCCTGCGGGCCAATCCCGCGCTGCGCCCGGAACTGGTCTACGCGCTGGCCGATAAGACCGCTCTGCTGCGCCGCTATACGGAAAGCCGCCGGCGCCACCCGCTGGCGCCGCAGGGACTCGTGGCGGACGGGATCGCGGCCGAACAGGCGGTAACCGGTGACCTGCGGGCGGCGGCTGATCTGGTGATCGACACATCGGATCTGCCGCTGGCGGGATTGCGGCAATTGATCGAACGCCACTTCGGCAACAGCACCGACTCGGACAACAGCCGGCTGGTGGTCTCACTCACGTCCTTTGCCTTTCCGCGTGGCCTGCCGCGCGACGCGGAGCTGGTATTCGACGCACGCTTTTTGCGAAACCCGCACTACGACCCCATCTTGAAGCCTCGGACGGGGCTTGATCCGGAGGTTGGCGCCTATGTCGCGGCCGACCCTGACTATGAACTATTTTTCACCAAGCTGGCTGAATTGGTCGAGTTGCTCTTGCCGAGGTTCGTCCAAGAGGGCAAGAAATACACCACGGTGGCGATCGGGTGTACCGGGGGCCGGCACCGTTCCGTCTATCTGACTGAAAAACTGGCCGAACGCCTGTCCGCGCGCATTGCCGCGGATCGCGCGAATGGTGGACCTGGAACGGGCTGGCGGATTCACGTCTCGCACCGTGAGTTGGCTCGTGAAGGATTGGACCTGGGAAAAGGCACGCCGCCTGACCCAATTCAGGCGCGGGAGGCCTGAGACAACACGATGATCTGCCCTGCTGCTATCTGGCGATGCGTTGCTTCTGAGCTTCACCCTCATGACAGTGGTTTCCCCTTGCGGGACGCCGGTCGGGACACCGTGAAACACCGATGATCGGACTTATCCTGGTCACCCACGGCCGCTTGGCCGAGGAATTGCGATCCGCCATGGAACACGTGGTTGGCGCGCAGCGAAACGTTGATACGATTTGTATCGGCCCCGACGACGACATGGAAACCCGCCGCGCGGACATCGAAGCCTGTATCGGCCGCTGCGATACCGGCGATGGAGTCGTGCTGCTGACCGACATGTTCGGCGGAACGCCATCCAACCTCGCGATCTCCATGATGGAGCGTAAGGGCGTGGAGGTGATCGCCGGCGTAAACCTGCCGATGTTGGTCAAGCTCGCCAAAATCCGCTCGAATCAGCCGCTGGCCGATGCTGTGATCTGTGCGGAGGAAGCCGGGCGCAAATACATCGCCGCCGCGTCCCATGTCCTGCATGGATGCCGGCCCGGCACGCTGAACGGCAAGCCCCGCGCCGCCGCGGGCAATTGCTGATGGGTGCCGGTGACTGCGCGCCATCTGCTTCTGGTGCGTCGGTCCTGACCCGCGACGTCGGCATCGTCAACAAGCGTGGCCTGCATGCCCGCGCCGCCGCGAAGTTCGTCACCCTCGCGGAGACGTTCGGCGCCTGCGTCGATGTGGTGAAGGACGATCAGACCGTCTCCGCCCGTTCGATCATGGGGCTGATGATGCTGGGCGCCGGGCGCGGCTCGTCGATCCATCTGCGGGCCGAGGGCTGGGATGCCAAGGAGGCGCTGGAAGCGCTGTCCGCCCTGGTCGAGGCCGGCTTTAATGAACAGGACTGACGGGACTCCACCAACCCCGCCGCCAGCGCCGCAACACAAGCGCCTCGCCCGCACCGCCGCGCCCGCCACCGGCCTCAAACCGGAACGCGTGATGATCGGCATTCCCGTCTCGCCCGGAGTCGCCATCGGCCCGGTCTTTGGCGCCAGCGAACCGGCGGCGGAAATCACCCGCTTCAAAATCCATGCCGCCGATATCGCCGCCGAGGGCGCGCGCCTCGAAGCCGCCATCACCCAGTCGCGCCGCCAGCTCGGTAAGCTGCGCGGCCGCCTGACGGTGCTGCCGGAAGAAAGCCAGGCCGAGATCGCGCCGTTGATCGAGGCCTATATCCGCATGCTTGGCCCGTCGCGCCTGATCCGCGGCGTGAAGAAGCGGATCGAGGATTCGCTGATGTCCGCCGAAAGCGCGGTCGTGGCGGAGGCTGATGCGATCGCCGCCACAATCGTCAGCCACGCCGAACAGGGCCAGACCGCCGAAGATCGCGCGGGATCGCGGCGTCAGGCGGAGGAGGTCCGCGAAATCGGCCGCCGCCTGGTGCGCAACCTGACCCACGCCCCGTTCCGCAGTTTTGCCGGCCTGCCATCCGGCGCCGTTCTGTTCAGTGAATCGCTGCGCCCCGCGGACGCGGCGCTGCTCGATCCGGCCAAATTGGCCGGTGTCGTGACCGAAGAGGGCGGGGCCGACGGGCATACCGCTGTCATGCTGCGCGCGCTTGGCGTGCCGGCGGTGCTGGGCGTCGCCGGCGCCGGGCATGCGATCAAGCCGGGCGATACCGTGGTGATCGATGGCACGGCCGGCATGGTGATCGTCAATCCGACGGCGGAAACGCTCGCGGCCTCCCGCAAGATGGTCACCGCCTTCGCCCGCGAACGCCAGCGCTACGCCCGCCTGCGCCGCCTGCCGGCGGAGACCGAGGATGGCGAAGCGATCCAATTGCAGGCCAATCTCGAACTCCCGGTCGAATTGCCGCTGATCGCCCAGTCCGGCGCCGTCGGTATCGGCCTGCTGCGCACCGAATTCCTGTTCATGAACCGGGAGACAGTGCCTGAGGAAGACGTCCAGGCGGAAAGCTACCGCACGATCGTCGAGGCGATGAATGGCGACCCCGTCACCATCCGCGTGCTCGATTGGGGTGGCGAGAAAGAGATCGAGGCGCTGTCGGCAGCGGGCATCGTCCCCGACATCGCCGACACCAACCCGGCGCTGGGCCTGCGCGGCATCCGCCTGTTGCTGCGTCAGCCCGAACTGTTCGAAACCCAGCTGGCCGCGATCCTGCGCGCCGCCGCCTTCGGGCCGGTGCGGGTGATGCTGCCGATGGTGACCAATGTCGCCGAAGTCCGCGCTGCCCGCGAAATCTATGAGCGCGTCGCCCGCCGCCTGCGCCGCCGCGGCGACCGCCTGCCTGAGCGCCTGCCGCCGCTGGGCATCATGATCGAGACTCCCGGCGCGGCGCTATCGGCCGATGCGCTGGCGTTGGAGGCCGATTTCTTCGCCATCGGCACCAACGACCTGACCGCCTACACCCTGGCGGTGGACCGTGGGGAGAGCGAGGTCGCGGACCTCTACGACCCACTGCATCCGGCGGTGCTGCGGCTGATCCAGTTTGCCACGGAGGCCGCACTGCGCATGCGCCGGCCCGTGTCCGTGTGTGGGGAGATGGGCGGCAACCCGGCGATCGTGCCGCTGCTGATGGGGATGGGTCTGCGCTCGTTCAGTATGAACGCCGCCGCTGTGCCGCGGGTGAAGCAGGTCGTGCGCGGGGTGGAGATCGACGCCTGCGTCCGCTTCGCCCGCCGTGTGATGGAACAGGCCGATCCCGCGACGATCCGGGAGATGATCGCGGCCTTCGCGAAGGAAAACGCTTAGGCGGTTGGGCACCCGAAACGGTAAGTCCCCCGGGAGGATGGCCACCACGCGTCCTGGCCCTAACGCGTTCACACATCACGGGAACGAAAATTTGGCAGGTGGGGACAACGGTATTTTCTCTCCGTCATGGCCCGGCTTGTCCGGGCCAACCCCGCCCGCACCGTGCCGCGATAGGTGGCCCGGACAAGCCGGGCCATGACGTTGTTGATAAGATCTAGCGAAAACCATTTCCTAGATCTGTGAACGCGGCCGGGCTTGCCCCGGCCAGGACGCGTGGGGCGATCACCCAGGCAATGCCCCGCTTACGAAACCGCCAGCTGCTGGTGCTTCGGCACGTCCAGCCCGAACAACCGCGCCGCGTTCAGACCCAGGATCTTGCCCCGCTGCCGATCCGTCAGGTTCGGCATGGTGCGCTCGATCGCTTCCGCCGAGTGCGGCCAGGTGCCTTCGTGGTGCGGGTAATCATTCGCCCACATGAAGTTGTCCTCCAGGCCCCAGCGCTCGGCCAAAGCCAGGCCGGACGGGTCTTCCTGGAAGCTGGCGAAGCCATGCGCGCGGTAATAGTCGCTCGGCAGGCCCTGCAATTTCGGGCGCACCCACATGTGGTGCTTGCGATAGGCCTCATCCATCGCATCCAGCAGCCAGGGGATCCAGCCAATCCCGGCCTCGATCGTGGCGAAGCGGAGGCCCTTGAAGCGTTCGAGCACGCCCGAGGCGCACAGATTGGCCACCGGCTCGATCGTCGGGCAGAGGGAGTGGGTGACGTAGTTGATCACCGCCCCGCCATTGCCGCGCGCCGCCCGGGGATCGCGCCCGGTCGAGACATGGAAGGTCATCGGCAGGTTGCATTCCTCGATCAACCGCCACATCGGATCGAAATGCGGCAGGTTGTAGTTCACATGATCCACATCATGCCCGCCCCAGATCGGCTTGCACGGCAGGGTCAGGAAGCGGAAGCCGAGTTTGGCGACCCGCTCGATCTCTTTCATCGCGCCTTCGAGATCGCCGGTGGCGATGGCGGCGGCGGGCAGCATGCAGTCGGAGTAGGCCCCGTACTGCTCATGCGCCCAGTCGTTCCAGACCTTGCACTGGGCGTTGGAGAACACCGGATCCGGTGTCGCCCACATCGCCAGGCCCTTGTTCGGGAAAATGATTTCCACATCCACGCCATCGCCGCGGTTGTCGCGGATGCGGTCAGCGACCACGGCGCCGGACTGGGCGCGCAGCCAGTCTTCACCCTCGAAGCTCATGACGCGGACGCGGTCGGGGCGATAGCCCTCGGTATAGCGCCACTGCACGCCCTTTTCGTCGGTGATGATGCGCGGCGCGCGCTCGCGATATTCCACCGGCAGGCGGGTGACCCACAAATCGGCGGGTTCGTTGGCATGGCTGTCGGTGGACACCATGAAGTATTTCTTCGGGTCGCCGACACGGGCGGTGCGTTCCCAGCCGGTATGGCCGGGGGTTTCAAGCCGCCAGAGATTGGGGGCGTTGATGGTGGTTGCCTGACTCATTGGGCGTCCTCCGCGTTGTTATTCGTGGCAGCACCCTAATCGGATGCGCCCCGTTTTCACAACAGCGGCGATGCCTTGCCTTGGTGCTTAGACCATGATCGTTTGAGGTTGGATCAACGTATGTGTTCGATCATGGTCTAGCTGATTGTTTTGTCGCGTGATTCACGCCGCCGTGTGGTTCCACCTCTGGCGATCACGCTCTAAGACTGCGCGTCCGGCGACAGCACGATGCAGGTGTTACGCCCGCGTGCCAGTTTTTCGCAGGCCTGCACCGCTGTTTCATGCGACAGCCCGGTCAGGCGCGCGCGCCACAGGGTGCCTCGGGCCTGATGCACCATGCCGACATAAGGCTGGGCGATGGCCAGTTCGGCGCGGGCCTGGCCGCGTGCGGTGGCTAAAGCGGAGTGCGCCTGCACCTGATTTGCATAGGCCCCGACCTGAATGGCCCACTGGCCCGGCGCAGCGGCGGCGCGGGGCATCCGCAGATTCTCGGCCGCATTGGCGGGCGAGATCAACGTGAATCCGGTCGACAGACGCACCGGTGCCGCGGCTGGTGCGGAGGACGGCGCCGGGGGCGGCAGCGCCATCGCGACCTGCTGTTCCGGCTGCGGCTGCGGACGCGGCGGCGCGGGCGCGGGCAGGGCAGCGGTCTGGATCTGGCCACGGGCCGGCACCCGGCCCGTTCCACCGGCGGAGGCGAATTGCGTCGCCCGGCCATAGCGGTTGCCCGGCGGAATGTTCAGCGGCAGCGCGTTCATCGCATAGGCCTCGGCCGGCGATCTGGTGTGCGGCGCGGCGGTGCTGAGCGACGGGCCAATCATCGCGACATAGCGGCGGGTTTCGTCAGGCAGCGGGCGGTTATTGGCGAGGTAATCGTCCAGCCGGTTCGGGCCGGCATTATAAGCGGCGAGGAATCCTGGCGCGCCGTAAATATCGTACATTTCCCGCATATAGGCGACGCCGGCCATGATGTTGTCATGCGGATCGAAGGGGTCATCGCCAAGATTATGCCGGCTACGCAGCTCTTCATATGTCCCTGGCATGACCTGCATCAGCCCCATGGCGCCGGCGCTGGAGGTGATCAGCTTGCCATTGAGATAGGCCTTGCCGCCGGATTCAACACGCATCAGGGCGCGGATCCAGGGGTCGGGCACGTCGAAGCGGGCCGATGCCTCTTTGATATACGGACCCCAGGGGTCGCTCGGCGGGCCGGGTGGCGTATAGTTGCCATGGGCGCGCGCGGCATAGCGCGATGCCTCGCTGGTGGCACTCGGCCCTGATTGGCCGGAGCACGCCGCGAGCAGCGAAACCACGGCAATTGTGCCGACAGCCCGGGTCAGGGCGAACAAACGATGCGGTCGGGTCATCAGCGGGTCAACTCCGTCGTGGCGCGGCCGCAAAGGCCATCCAGTGCGCCGTCCCCAGGAACACCCCATGCTGTCGCATGGGAAGAACGGAGGCCGCCGCTGAGGTAATTCGTCAGCAATGTCAGCTAACCCCTTATCGCCGACTGCTGTTTTTAGCAAGAGGTCCGAAGTTGAATGCGGCAATATGGCTTCATTAGGGCAAATCGTCCATGATGGCGGGAACAGGAGTATTGCCATGCGGTTTATGGTTTCAGGTGCAATCATTGCTGTGTTTCTGGCATCTTGTGGCCCGCAACCGCCATCGGCCACCAGTGATAGATCGCCGGACCCGGACCGCGCGGTGATCCTGACGGCACGCCCGGTGCAGCGGGTGCCTTTGCCGGCGGGGGCCTTGCTCCGCGAGGGGGGCGATCCCGCTTCATTGCCGTCGAACGCCACCGAATATGTCGTGCGTACTGAAAATGGCGCGACCCTGGTGTTTGTGCAGGCCTCTGAGAGCGGGTTGGTTCCCGGTCAGGCCGTGAGTATCGCCGGGCAGCGGTTGAAAGCGCGTTGATAGCGGGGGCAGGGGTATCGCATTTGGCCGCGAGACCTTTGCCTGGACGGGCTTGGCCCGGGGACCATGTTTTCCGCTTGTACCGCGATTGGTCCCCGGGACAGGCCCGGGGATGACGCGGAAGAGAGGCCGTCGCCGCTTATGTTAGCGCCCGT
>CAIUPC010000757.1 GCA_903900905.1 uncultured Acetobacteraceae bacterium | reverse complement strand
TTTCGGGGAGATACCCCTCCCCCCAACCCCCTCCCGCAAGGGGAGGGGGAGAGTCAACTTCAACGGCGGCTGATATTACTCCATCTCCTGCTCGATCGCATCGATCTCCGCATCGCTGAAGCCAAAATGATGAGCGATCTCATGGATCACCACATTGCGCACCAGCCCGTACAAATCGACCCCGGTCTCGATCCATTCCAGCAGGATGGGTTCGCGATACAGGAAAATAAGATCGGGTTCGCGGCCACTGTCCATGACGCTGCGTTCGGTCATCGGGGTGCCGCGATAGAGGCCCGTCAGATCCCAGCCGGAGTCGATATCGAGGTCCTCCAGCGTCTGATCGTCGGGCATGTCCTCCACGGTGATGCCGACGCCGCGCACATGCTGGGCCAGGCGCAGCGGGATGGTGGAAAGGGCACGCTCGGCCATATCGGCGATATCGTCGATGCTGGGGGGCGGGCCATAAATGGGGATGGGATTACGCAGGTCGCTCATGCGAGTATCCGGTGCCGCGTTGACGCCCGCCGGTCAAGCGCGCGGTCCATGACAGGGAGTCAATCTTGGCCACGCTTTTATCGGATACCGCCCGTGCCGCCCTGCCAGCCACCCTCCCCGCATGGTCGCTGTTCCGGGAGGGCAAGGCCATCCAGCGCGAATTCCGCTTCCGCGACTTCAATGAGGCCTGGGGCTTCATGACCCGCGTCGCCTTGCTGGCGGAGAAACTGGACCACCATCCCGATTGGTCGAATGTCTGGAATATCGTGCGGATTGAGCTGACCTCACATGACTCCGGCGGGTTGACCGCAAGGGATGTGCGGTTCGCCACCGCCGTTGACGCGCTTTTGGGGTGAGCGGACCATCAGACGCTGAGCGGGCGGTGTTGATCCGGCGCGCCACGACCCGCCTGTGCCTGCGGCTCAACTGGGCGCCGCTGCATGAGGTGCCGCTGCCCAATGGCCGCCGCGCTGATGTGCTTGCGTTGCGCCCGGATGGCGGCTTTGTCTGCATCGAGATCAAATCCGGCGCCCGCGATTTCCTGACCGACACCAAATGGCCGGAATACCGGGCATTCAGCGACGCGATTTTCTTCGCGGTCGATCAGGATTTCCCGCACGTGCTGTTGCCGGCGGAGACCGGCCTGATCGTGGCGGTTGGGCTGGAGGCTGACCTGCTGCGCGACGCACCCACGCATGCTTTGCCCCCGGCCCGCCGGCGGGCCCAGATGCAGCGGTTCGCCCTGCTGGCGGCCGGGCGGCTCGCCGCGGCCGAAGACCCCGCCGGGTGGGCGGCGATGCGCACAGCCCTGCGGGCAGAATAGCAGCCAGCGGCGAAAAATCCGCTCGGGTTTAACGGTTTCTTCATCTTTTGCGGTCAAGGTCCGAAAGCCGTGCACCATCGCCGAAAACCGGCGGCTGGCGACGGTGTCCTCAATCCGTGAAGCGGGATGGCATCAAAGCCGCCCTGCCGCACCGCAGAAAGGCTCCGTGAACGATGAGACCGATCCACTATACCCCGCTCCCGCGTCTGGCTCTGATTGCTGGTTTACTGCTCGCGGTCAGTGGCTGCGCCGCCGTGCCGCTGGCACAGTTGGCCCATCAGCAGACGCAAAAACCCTGCCTGCCCATGGCAACGCCGGGCTGCGCTGCCCCGGCCGGACCCAACACGATGCAAGACCTGGCCCAACGCATGCCGCCGGCGGTCGGTTTACCGACGCTTTGGTAGGCAAAGACGGATCACTTCGCGTCCCGGCGCCCGCGCCAGGTGCCGGGACGCGCGACCCCATTGCAAAGACGGACATTCTCCCTCTGAATGCGGCAACCACTGAACCAGGAAGGCCGCCGCACGCTGCGGCGTGTCTTCCGACCTTCGCCACAACCCCGTGAGGCGCCGGATATTGAAAACCCGTCCCCTGACTGGCGCGATGCTGACGCAGGCATGGCTTTCACCGTTGTTCCTCATCGTCTTGCCGCTGGTGCTGGTCTGGCTCGCCATCGCGACCCAGTTGGCGCAGGAGCGCGTTTTCAGCGAGCAAGCCGGCATCGAAAATGGTGCCAACCTGGCCCGCGGCTTTGGCGAGAATGTCGAGCGGATGATCGACGGCGCCGATCAGTTGCTGAAAGTACTGCGCAATACCAGGGCACGGGATCCTGATCATTTCGACCTCCCGAAGCTGGTGCCCGCCAACGACCTGCTGAACGGCCTGACGTTGCAGATCGCCATGACCGATCGGAACGGGATCGTCGTGGGGAGCAACCTGCCGGTCAATGGCAGGATCGACCTATCGGATCGGGAGCATATCGCGGTTCATAAAAAATCGATGAACGACGCGCTGTTCGTCAGCCGGCCCGTTCTGGGGCGTGTTTCAAACAAGTGGTCCATCCAGTTCACACGCAAACTGGTGGATGCCGACGGGCAGTTCGATGGCGTCCTGGTGATGTCATTGGACCCTTATTATCTCTCGCGGTTCTACGAATCGCTCGAAATCGGCAGGGGCTCGATCACCCTGATTGGTCTGGCGGACCATGTCATCCGCGCGCGGGCGCCCGCCGTCAGCAACGCGATCGGTGAAACGGCGGCGCCGGATCGGATGCGCCAGATGCTGGATGGACCAGTCAACGGGCACTACACGGCCGTGGCACGAACCGACGGGGTCGAGCGGCTGGTCAGTTACCGCCGGCTTGAAAAATATGGATTGGTGGTCTCGGTTGGTCTGGCCACCGACGACCTGTTCGCCGCCTATCGGGCGGATCGTGCCAGCCGGCTGATGCTGGGCGGCGGCTTGACGGTCTTCATCCTGCTCGCGGGCTCCCTGATGGTGGTGCAGGGGCGCCGCTTGCGGGCATCGCAGCGCCATATGGCCGCGGCCCTGGATAATATCAGCCAGGGCATCATCATGGTCGATGCGGACGGCAACCTGCCGGTGACCAATCGGCGCGTGTTGCAGCTGCTCGATCTGCCCGAGGATCTCCTGAAGCGAAATCTCACCTATCCCGAAATTATGCATATTTTGGTCGGACGCGGTGAGTTCAGTCAGATCGAGCTGGACCGGGCGGATCTGATGACGCTCCTGCAAACGGACGACGGAGATACCTCAATCTATGAGCGTCTTCGCCCGAATGGCACGACGTTGGAAGTACGAACGCAGCTTTTGCCTGACCACAGCGCGGTTCGCACCTTCACGGATATAACCGAACGCAAAACCGCCGAGGCCTCGCTCCGGGCAACGCTGGACCGGTTTTATAATATCCTGTCGGTCATGCCGTCGGGCATCCTCGTGCTGTCGGCGGCGGGGGTGGCGGAGTTCGCCAACGCCGAATTCTGCCGGCTGTTTGCTTTGAAAGAAAAGCCGGAACAGCTGCGCGGCATGCAGGCATCCGCCATCATCGCTTTGATACGCCCTGTCTATGTTGACCCTGAAACGTCCATGCAGCGGCTGGCCGCATTGGTCGATGCCGGTTTGCCGGTCTTCCGGGAAGAGGTGGCATGCCGTGATGGCCGCGTCCTGCTGCGCGACTTCGTGCCGATCGAGGTGGCGGGCCAGGTGTATGGCCGCATGTGGCAATATCTGGACATCACGGATCTGAAAAAGACGGAACGCAGTCTCCGTGAATCAGAGAATCTCAAAAGCGCCATGCTCGCGTCGTCGCTGGACGGCGTGATCACCATCGGACGGGACGGGCGCATTCAGGCGTTCAACGCCTCCGCGGCAACGATGTTCCGGTACCGGCCGGAGTCGGTGCTCGGCCGGTTGCTGCACGACGTGATCATACCGCCGCATCTCCGTAATGCCCATCAACGGGGAATGCAGCGCTACCTGGCCACAGGGGTGTGGCCGGTTCTGAACAATCGGATCGAAATCGAGGCCATGCGATCCGACGGCACTCTGTTCCCGGTGGAACTGGCGGTGACGTCAACGACGATCGAGGACCGGGAAGTCTTCACCGCGTTCCTCCGCGATATTTCCGCCCGCAAGGCAGCGGAACGAGAATTACGCACCGCGCGCGACGCCGCGGAGGCCGCCAGCCAGGCAAAATCAGAATTCCTGAGCACCATGAGCCACGAAATCCGCACCCCGATGAACGGTGTGATCGGCTTGTCGGGCCTGCTGCTCGATACCTACCTCACCCCGCCACAGCGGCAGTTCGCGGAAACATTGCGCGATACCGCGAATGATATGCTGCGGCTGATCAACGACATCCTGGATTTTTCCAAGCTGGAAGCCGGACGTCTGGAATTCGAGTGCATTCCGTTCGATCTGACGCAGCTGGTGGCCAGCGTGATCGACCTGTTCAGCGCCCGCGCCAGGACCAAGAACCTGACGCTCGTATCGACGATCGCCCCCGATACCCCGTCGTACCTGATGGGCGACCCCGGCCGCCTGCGCCAGGTCCTGCTGAACCTCGTTGATAACGGCCTGAAATTCACCGAACAGGGCGGCGTGACGATCGAAGTCCGGGCCGGGCACCAGCAGATGGGCAAGGCCGACATCCAGTTTTCCATACGCGACACCGGAATGGGTATCCGGGAGGAAGACCGCGCCAGGCTGTTCCATCATTTTGCGCAGGGCGACAGCTCCATCTCCCGGCGCTTCGGCGGAACCGGCCTCGGTCTTGCCATCACCCGGCGGCTGGTCGAGCAGATGGATGGCACCATTGCGGTCGAAAGTGAGCCTGGTCAGAGAACGACGTTCAGGTTCAACGTCCTGCTTGATTTCGCCTCCGCTCCGCGCGAGCCGGAGCCGCATGCCGCCACCGCCACCGCACCCACGCCACGGCAGAGGCTGCGGATCCTGCTCGCGGAGGACAATCCAACCAACCGCCTGGTCGCGGTCACGCGCCTGGAATTCATGGGACAGCGCGTCGATGCCGTCGCGATCGGGCAGGAGGCCATCGACGCCGTCCGTACGATTCCATACGACCTTGTCCTGATGGACGTCATGATACCGGAAATGGACGGGCTGACTGCGACCCGGGCGATCCGGACCCTGCCCTCCCCGGCCGGTTCCATCCCGATCGTCGCCATGACCGCCAATGTCTTCCATGAGCACCAGCGCGCCTGCCTCGCGGCCGGCATGGATGGATTTCTCGGCAAACCAGTCATGCCGGGACAGTTGGAGGCAATCATCGACCGTGCCATCGCTGGCACGCTTCGCGCAGGCGTCGAGCCTGCCGCCGCCTCCCCGCCGGTTCGCGACGATACCGTTTTTCAAGGCTTAGCGGCGGAACTCGGCCAGGATGTCGCGGATTCGTTATGGCAATCGGTTCTGGACGAGGCCCGGCAGCGAATCGCAGCCATAACGGCAGGCCTCACGACCGGCGATCTGGAAGCGGCGCGGCAAGAGGCACGGGCACTGACCGCGGCAACAGCGATGGTTGGCATGACCGCCATCACCGCAGCCGCCGAAGCTTTGGCGCGCGACGATCATGATATCCACGCCGCCCTCGAACGCCTGACAGAGACGCTGCGGCGCGCGGAGGCGCCGTTATGACCCGTCGCTCTTCGCCCAGCCCTCTTTCTTGCGATAGATCGTCGAGGGGCTGATTCCCAGCCGGCGGGCCGCATCTTGCAAATTCCCACCGCACGCCTCAATCGCACGCTCGATATAACGCCGCTCCATCGCCGCCAGCGGGATGATGGCCTCCGCGTCCGCGGGCAGGGGCGTAACCGGCGCCAAGGATGCCGCTTGCGCCTCCCTTTGGGCGACAACGCCGCCCTCCAGCGGCGGCAGCATGTCCAGCGTCGCGATCTGACCGGTGTGCAGGACAACGACATTGCGCACGACGTTCTGTAGCTGGCGGACATTGCCCGGCCAGGCATAAGCGAGAAACCGCGCCTCGACCTCCGGCGCGAAGCCCGTGAAGGGTTTATTTTCAGCCTCCGCGAATTGCTTCAGGAAGCGGCGGGCGATCAGCACGATATCCTCCCCCCTCTCCCGCAACGGCGGCATCCGGATCGGCACCACATTCAGCCGGTAGAACAAATCTTCCCGCAGACGGCCGTCGCGGATGGCTTCGGCCGGGTCGCGATTGGGGGCGGCGATAAAGCGAATATCGGCCCGGCGCATCGCCGGATCACCCACCCGCTGATAGGTTCCCGTCTGAATGAACCGAAGCAGCTTGGTCTGCAGCTGGATATCCATTTCCCCGAGCTCATCAAGGAACAGGGTCCCCCCATCCGACCGCGCCGCCGCCCCTTCCTGATCGGCCGTGGCGCCGGTGAACGCGCCGCGCACATGGCCGAAAATCGTGCTCTCCAGCAGATCGCGCGGGATCGCGCCGCAGTTCAGGACGACCAACGGCCGTGCTTTGCGGTTGCTGGACCGGTGCAGCGCTTCCGCCGCCAGTTCTTTTCCGGTTCCGGATTCACCCGTGATGAACACACTCGCGGTGCTCTGCGCGGCGGCCTCAATGATGCGGTACACGCCCTGCATCGGGATCGATCGGCCGATGAAATCACCAAATTCGGCGCGCTCCACGGTCCGGCGGAGGGTTTCGACCTCCCGTCGCAAGGACGTGCTGTTCAGCGCGATTTCGACGGTTGTGATGAGCCGGGCGGGGGCGAACGGCTTGACCAGGTAGTCGAACGCGCCACTTCGTACGGCCCGGACAGCGGTTGTCAGGGAGGCATTGGCCGTGATCACGATGACCGCCGGCGGGGCCGGCCGCGTGCGCAATTCCTCCAGGATCGTGATGCCGTCCATGTCCGGCAGTTTCAGATCCAGCAGTACGCAATCGATGGGCCGCGAATTCAGCGCCTCCCACGCGGCTTTTCCATCGCCGACGATCAGCACGGTGTGGCCCAGCGGCTCCAGATGCGCCTGGGCGGTCATGGCCAGGCTGGGGCTGTCCTCGACGATCAGAATGGTGCGTTGGTTGGTCATGCGACTCCGGCGCCAGCGGCGGCAATGCGTTCCAGCGCCATGATGCCCTGTTCTGTGACAATGCGCAGGGTTTCCAGCAAGGGCGGGATTGATAGACGATCACCGCGTTCGGCAAGGGTTTCGATCCGGGCCGCGACATCACGGATGGCATGCGCCGCGACATTGGCCGCCGCCCCTTTCAAGGCATGGGCCTCCACTTCCGTCGCGGACCAGTCGCCCGCTGATACAAGGTCCTGGATGCGCCGCAATTGGTGGCGGGCTTCGGGAATGAAGACCCGCACGATGCGATGGAAAACAGGGTTCGTGGTGCTGCCCCAAAGCGTGCTGATTGCCGCGGTATCAATCGGGCCGGCATCCGCGGCCAGACATTGCCACACCGCGGCACGCAGAGCAGGCGCCGAAACCGGCAGCGCAACCTGCGCCCGCGCCGCTGGCAGATGATGCCCCTGGGTTACCAGCGCGACGAACGGGGCCGGTTCGCCACCCATGCCGGCACAAGCCTCCGCGACCAGCGCGGCCCCGGCGGCGGTCGCGCCAATAATGACCAGGTCGATGCGGGCGTCCGCCAGCAGGCGCAGGGCCGAGGCGTCGCATCGCGCGGTCATCACGGTGAAACCCCAGCGGACCAATAATGTGCGCACCATCAGGGTCACGGCGGGACTGTCCTCAGCCACGAGGACTGTGTACCCCGCGCCATCAGGCGGCCCCGGCATGGCGTCATGATCGGTCACGGTATTCGAACTCCGGTTGATGTCCCTTCCTCGTCATCCCCGCTTTTCCCCATGGGCGCAAACAGAGTGAGAAATGGCGGCAAAAACCGTCATCCCCGGGCTTGTCCCGGGGACCATGGTTTCCGCTTGTACCGCGATTGGTCCCCGGGACAAGCCCGGGGATGACGCGGAAGAGAGGCCGTCGCCACATATGTCAGCGCCCATGG
>CAIUPC010000756.1 GCA_903900905.1 uncultured Acetobacteraceae bacterium | reverse complement strand
GGCAGCGCCCCAACGCCGTCATGCCGACGGAGGTCGGCATCCACGACTTTGCAGCGTTAGACAGGAGAAAGGCGTGGGTGCCGACCTGCGTCGGCATGACGGGTAACGATGGCCGGTGAGTCGATGTCAACCCGGACTGGTACAAACTGGAACGCCCCCTGGGCGCGCCAGGGGCGGCCTCCCAGCCCCCCCGGTGGCGAAGCGTCCGCCTTACGGGCGCAGCGGGAACTGGTCCAAATAGGGCTGATAATCCGGCTCCACATCGATCTTCAGCGTGCCCAGCACCCGCACCACCGCGTTGTAGAACGCGATCGTCAGGGTCAGGTCGATCGCCAGCTCGTTGCCCAGCGCGGCCTGCACGGCGGCGAAGGTTTCCGCGGTCATTTCGCCGCCGGCGGTGATCTCCCGCGCCGCTTTCAGCACCAGCAACGACATCGCATCAAGGTTCGTCGGCTTGCCGTCGGTATCATCGATCAGCGCCTGCACATCGGCATCGCTCACCCCGAAGTCATGGCCGAGCTTCACATGATGCGACCACTCGTACGGCGACTTCGCCAGCCAGCCGACCTGGAGGATGGCGAGTTCGCGGAGGCGGGAGTCGAGCTTGCTGCCGTAGCGGATATATTGCCCCAGGCCCGAGAACGCCCGCGCCGCCTTCGGCGAATTCACCAGCGCCTTGAACAGCCAGATCGGCCGTTTCAGCAGGTCTTTATCCTCATCCGCGAGGTCGGAGACTTCCAAATAGGGTACGCGCGCCATGGTGGTTTCCTTATGTGTCGATGCCCCGATCCTGGCCGAGCGATCCCATCCCGTCCAGAGTGACGGCAACAACCCGATCAGGAGCACCATCCATGTCCGACGCCTTCGCCGCCTTCCGCCTGACCGGGCGCACCGCTTTGGTGACCGGCGCCCGCCGCGAAATCGGCCGCGCCATCGCTTTGGGCCTGGCCGGGGCGGGGGCGCGGGTCGCGGTGCATCACGCCGGCACGGATGAGGAAGCCGCCGATGCCGCCGCCGTCGTCGCCGAGATCCAGGCCATGGGCGGACGGGCCGCCGCATTCGGGCAGGATTTCGCCCTCGACGACGCCGGCCACCACCTTGCCGCCGCCGTCACCGCCTGGGCGCCCATCGACATCCTGGTGCTGAACGCCTCGATCGAACTGGTCGAGGATTTCCGCACCATCACCCGCGACCGCTTCGATCGCCAGATCGCGGTCAATCTGCGCACCACGATGGAGTTGCTGCAGGCCCTGGTGCCGCCGATGGCCGAACGCGGCTGGGGCCGGGTGGTGACTATCGGCAGCGTGCAGCAGGAGCGCCCGCACCCCGCCATGCTGGTCTATGCCGGCACCAAGGCCGCCCAGTTGAACTGGACGCTCAGCCTGGCGCGCCAGTTCGGCGGCGCGGGCGTGACGGTCAACAACCTCGCCCCCGGGGCGATCCTCACCGCGCGCAACAAGGTGCAGATGCAGACCGAGGCTGGCGCGATCGTCCAACGCATCCCGGTTGGCCGGCTGGGCACGCCCGACGACCTGGTGGGGGCGGCGATGCTGCTGTGCTCCGACGCCGGGCGCTATATCAACGGGGTGAACCTGTTCGTCGATGGCGGGCGGACGGCGGTGTGACGATGCGCGTCCTCACCTGGAACATCCGGGCCGGCGGCGGCGTCCGCATCCCCCGCATCGCCGCCGCTTTGGCCGCGCAAGAGGCCGATGTCCTGGTGCTGACCGAGTATCGCGACGGCCCCTCCGGCCCGCCACTGCGGGAAGCCCTGGCCAGTCTGGGCTATCGCTGGATGACCGCGCACCGGCCGCCGCCGGGGCGCAATGGCGTGCTGATCGCGTCCCGGCGGCCGATACGTGAACATGGACCGGTCGATCCTTCGCTGCCGGAGCCATGGCGTTTGCTGCGCACCAGTATCGGCCGCATCCAGTTGTTTGGCGCCTACATGCCCAATCTCCGTGCCAAAATCCCTTATTGGGAGGCACTGATCGCGTCTCTGTCCAGCCACGGCGAAGCCTCCGCCATGGCTATCGGCGATTTCAACACCTGCCGCGCCTTTGTCGATGAGCCCGGGACCTTCGACGTCACCGCGCGGTTCATGGATATCGTGCAGGAGGCCGGTTTTCGCGACCTCTGGCGCGACCGCTACCCGGATGGGCGGGAGTTCAGCTGGTACAGCCATCGCGGCAACGGTTTTCGGATCGATCACGCCTTTGTCTCACCGCGCCTCATCCGGCGCGTTGACACTATCGGCTACGTCCACGACGTCCGGCTGGACGGCCTGTCGGATCATTCCATGCTGCGGCTGGATTTGCGCTGACCACGGCTATGCCGTTACGGACCCGTTTTCGAGCCACCAGGTCTTGTAGTCACCCGATTCCATCAGCTGTTTCAAATCCCGCAAGTCACGGGTCAGGCCACGGCGGAGCATCGATGGCAGAAACGGCCACAACAAATACCAAAATCCGCTCGGTTCAATCCGGCTCCAGACCCGCACCACAGCACCCTCTGGAATGCCTTCCAGGGTGAAACGCAGGGTTGTGCGCAGCCCGCCTTCGGCGCGCCAGACCACCGAGACCTGCGGCGTGCGCTCCAGAACCTCCACCGCCTCGGTCAATTCGTTGCCCGCCAGCATGCGGACCCATTCGAACGTGCCACCGGGCGGGACGACACCGTCGGTCGCGACCTCGGTATACATCACATCCCCCATCCAGGCCGGCGCCAGGAGCGGATCGAACATGATGTCCGCGATCTCCAGCCGGGGCCTGCGAATGGTGATCGCGAGTTTGGTTTCGATGGCCATTTAATCGAACACTGCCACCGCGCGGATCGGGCTGGCGGTACCGCCGCGGATTTTCAGCGGAAAGCCGATGAAGCGGAACCGCCCGCGGCCCAGCAGCTTGTCCAGATTGGCCAGGCATTCCATATGCGTGATGCCCCGCTCCGCGCAGGCCATATGGGCCTGGAAATTGAGCTCGCCTTCCGGTGCCGGGCTGATCGCCTCCACCCCGAACATCCCGATCCCGCGATCCGCCAGCCAGTGCACGGATTCCAAAGCCAGACCCGGGAAATCATGCAGATAGCCGGGCTTGCCCAGCAGCCGCTCATTGGTCGCCATATACAGCAGGACCGTATCCCCCTGCCGGATCTCCTGCCCCGAGGCCGCCAGCGCGGCTTCCATCTCCGGCACCGTCACCGCGCCCTTCAGCGGCACATGTGACAGATCGAGGCAGATGGCGGAGGTATAGAATTTCTCCAGCGGCATCTCATCGATCGATTGGGCACCGGGGCGCGGATCGAAATGCACCGGCGCATCGACATGCGTGCCGGCATGGTCCGACATCGCCAGCGACAGCGCCTTGGAGGTGAAAACGGTATTGCCCGCCACCTTCTTTTCCGAGTGATCGCCCCAGACGGTGATGATCACCGGCGGGTGAGACGGGTGCGCCTGGGTGCGGTGAAAGAGCTCCCGGCTCAGGTCGATCAGTTCCATCCAGCGGACTCCTGCTTTGCGACGGATGGTATAGCCGCGCCGGGGCCGATCAGGCCAGCTTCGTCACGCACCGCGGCAGGGGGATCGCATTTGGCCGCGAAACCTTTGGCTGAATGGGCTTGGGCTCCCAACAACGTCATCTCCCGTGTTATCGGTCAACCCTGAAATCGGATTTTATTATCGTTTGGGCTTCCGCGTTGGTGGATCAATCGCGTCCGAACCCCTTTGGCAATTGGATGGAGGCGATGTCTTCGAGGTCGAGCT
>CAIUPC010000755.1 GCA_903900905.1 uncultured Acetobacteraceae bacterium | reverse complement strand
CCTCTATGACGCCATCGAAAACGGGGTCGCCGACCTGGACGACCCGGCGCTGAAGGAGCGCATCGCGGGTCTGAAAGCCATCCGCGATCAGGCCCAGGCCGACGCCGACCGCGCTCTGGCGATGGCCGAAAGCGCCGGTCAGCAGGCGATCACACCCGCCATGGTCCAGAAATTCGCCAGGACCGCCCGCGAGCGCATCCGGATTGACGGCGGCGGCTATCGGCGTGAGCACCTCCGCGCCCTTGCCCAGCGCGTCGAAGTCGCTGACGGCGAGGTCCGCATTACGGGATCGAAAGGCGACTTGCTCAGAACCCTCGCTGCCGCCTCGGGCGTAAAATCGGCTACGCCCGGCGTTCGCAGTTCTGTTCTGAGTTGGCGGATGGGGTGGGATTCGAACCCACGGTACGCTTACACGCACGGCGGTTTTCAAGACCGCTGCCTTAAACCGCTCGGCCACCCATCCGGCTCGCCCGGAACCTAACCCCTGACCGCCTCCGCCTCAAGCAGCGTTTGAGCCGACCGCACGCGCGATTTCAGCGTCCGTGATGCCCAGCTGCGCCGCCGCCGCGGTGATGTCAGCCCAGGACTGCGTGTCCACCTCGATCCCCTCGGCCAGACGCTTCGCGGCATAGCGGCGTTCCGGCTCGCCCGGCGTCAGCACCTCGGAGAAGCCCGGGGCAGGGCGGGCCGACTTGATGTGCGCCCGCGTTGCTTCCGCCCGCGCCGCGACGGCCTCCACCCCGCCCAGTTTCGACAGATCGATGATCGTCGCCAGCATGGAGTTCAACGTGCCACCCTTGCGCTCATCCACCGTGCCCTGGCCGCCTGCGACGGCCATCGCCATGATTTCGCACATGATTGCCAGCCCGCCGCCCTTGTGGGTGCCGAAGCTGCGCAGCGCCCCGGATTTGTCGCGCATGAAGCCGGTCGGATCGTTGGTCGGGTTGCCGTCGGCGTCGATCAGCGCGCCCTCGATGACGTCCACGCCCTTGTTATAGGCCACCCGCGCCTTGCCGGCGGCGATCGTCGTCGTCGCCATGTCCAGCAGCACGGGAAGCCCGTCCGGCCCGGGCACACCCGTGCAGAACGGGTTGGTCCCCAGCCGTGCCTCCGCCGCCCCCCAGGTCGCCTGCGCGTCCACGTGATCGGCCACGTTCACAAACGCGGTGAAGGCGCATCCGTTGGCGATCGCAAGCTCCCCATAGGTGCCGATCCGCCCGATGTGGGAGGCGTTGCGGAGCGCGAGCACGCAGGCCCCCATTTCCTTGGCCTTCGCGATACCACGGCGCACCGCGTCGCCGGCCGCGCGCTGGCCGTAGCCACGTTTGGCGTCGATCACCAGCAACGCCCCGGAGTCGAGCACCGTATCCGAAACCTGGTTCGGTACCAGCAGCCCGGCCTTCAGCAGGCGCACATAAGCCGGCAGCATGCCCACCCCATGCGAGTCGTGGCCGGCCAGATTGGCGCGCACCAGGTGATCGGCGACTTCCGCGGCCTCAACCGCCTCGCTGCCCATGCGGGTGGCGATCAGATGGCTCAGGGTCTGCAATCCGTGGGCTGTAAAGGTGGGCATGGGGATGGTTCCGTCGTGAATGGGATGACGCTGGATAAAGCGGCTTTCCGGCTTGGGGAAGGGGTTGGATTTGTATTACATGGCTACGTGACGCTGTGTGACGTCAACCATCGAGCCAGAGGCGCCCATGTCCGCCCCCATTTCCATCCGCCTGGACGACGAAGTCCGCGCCACCCTGGTCGCCGAGGCCGCGGATCATGGCATCGG
>CAIUPC010000754.1 GCA_903900905.1 uncultured Acetobacteraceae bacterium | reverse complement strand
GTCCAGCGCCGCCAGCAAAGGCGTGGATGCCGACCTGCGTCGGCATGACGGGATCGTGGGGACCGGTCCGTTAACCAATCCGTTGATTGACCTCGCGGCGCCGCCGCATCCCCCCCGCCCCTGCAACTGCCACGCGTTGCGCCAGGCCGTGCGCCGGGTGACGCAGCTGTATGACCATGCCCTCGCCCCCACCGGCCTGCGGGTCACGCAATTCTCCCTCCTCGCGCATCTGCGCGACACCGGCCCGATCACGATGAAGGCCCTGGCCGAGATGCTGGTCATGGACCGCGCCACCATCGGCCATAACCTCCGCCCGCTGGAGGCGCAGGGCCTGATCGCCCTGGCCGTCGGGACGGATCGCCGGAGCCGTCTCGTGCAACTGACCGAGGACGGTCTGGCCCGCCTGCGCGCTGCCCGCCCCTATTGGAAACAGGCCCAGACCCGGTTCGAAACCGCGTTTGGCCCTGACGATTCGCTGGCCCTGCGGGAGACGATGGCCCGCATCGCCCATACCGATTTCGGGGTCCCCGCCTGATCTTCCCGTTGCGAACCAGACGCGAAGCAGGTACGCAGGCAAGGACCGTTCGGATACCGGAGCCAGCATGGACCAGTCCCTCGCCGACACGCTGACGGCATGGCGCCGCCATCTGCACGCCAACCCCGAACTGACCCTGCACGAGACGAACACCGCCCTCTTCGTGCAGGAAAAACTGCGGGAACTGGGCGTGCCCTTCGTCGCCGGTATTGGCGGGAACGGCGTGGTCGCGACGATCAGCCGCGGCTCATCCAACCGCAGCGTCGGTCTGCGGGCCGATATGGACGCGCTGCCGATAACGGAAACTTCGGGCGTGCTGCATACATCCGGCAATCCCGGCGTGATGCATGCCTGCGGCCATGACGGCCACACCACGTCGCTGCTGGGCGCGGCAGCCTTGTTATCGCAGGACCCCAACTGGTCCGGCACCGTGCAACTGGTCTTCCAACCCGCCGAAGAGGGCGGCGGCGGCGCCAAAAGCATGATCGCCGACGGGTTGTTCGAGCGCTTCCCGATGGAGCGCATCTTCGGCTACCACAACTGGCCCGGCCTCGATGCCGGCACGGTCGCGGTCCATAACGGCCCGGTCATGGCCGCCGGCAACCGGCTGATCTTCACCATCAAAGGCCATGGCGGCCACGCCGCGCTGCCACACCTGACCCGCGACCCCATGATCGCCGCCGCGCATTTGACGCTGGCGCTGCAATCCATCGTCTCCCGCAATGTCGATCCGCTCGACAGCGCCGTCATCACGATCGGCATTATCCAGGCCGGCACCGCCGCCAATCAGGTCCCGGGTGAGGTCCTGATGCGCGGCACCATGCGCATTCTGAGCGACTCCGTCCGCGACGCCGTCGAGGCCGCCATCCACCGCGTCGCCGCCGGTGTCGCTTTGACATGCCAGGTCGAGATCGACGTCCAGATCCCCCGCGGCAATCCCGTCACGCTGAACACCCCGGCGGAACGCGACATCGCCGCCGAGGCGGTGCTCGAGGCCGGCCTGCCGCTGCGCCGCGATATGCTACCCGCGATGACCGGCGAAGACTTCGCCTGGTACCTCCATCGCCGTCCCGGCGCCTTTGTCTGGATCGGCAACGGTTCCGCCGCCGGCGGGCGGGAACTGCACAACGCCAATTACGACTTCAACGACGACATCCTGCCGGCGGCGGCGGGCTTCCTGGCCGGGGTGGCCAAGCGCGCGTTGCGCGACTGAGGGTGGGGAGGGAATCGCGGTCCGATTTGCGGCCCCCTTCCGTCCCGGCGCCCCCCCCCCCCCCGGCATCCCCCG
>CAIUPC010000753.1 GCA_903900905.1 uncultured Acetobacteraceae bacterium | reverse complement strand
TGCCGACGCAGGTCGGCATCCACGCCTTTGGCGTTTTGGTCACAAGAAAGGCGTGGATGCTGACCTGCGTCAGCATGACGGGGGGGGCGGGCGCCAGCAAGTCACAGATTGCGCCGTCCGGCATCCGGCGCGGAAGCACCAATACGCCAAGCCTATTCAATATCATCCAGATTGAACTGCTCAGCTTCCTCATCATAGCTGAAGATCTCCGCGTAACGGCCCCAGCCAATCACAGTACGCAACGTATCGTCGGCATATTCCGGCGACATATGGTCTTCCAGCTCATCACGGAACCGGACAGCCGAAGCACGATGATTCCACCGCTCATCCAGCACCTGCCGGATCATCGTCACCAGCGGCACATGCGCCCGCAACGCGGCCGCGAACAGGCGCTTGCGCTCATCCGTATCGGCGTTGACGAACAACTGCCCGCCCTCGGTCAGCATGATGTCGCCTTCTTCGACGACCGCGAACCGCAGCAACTGCAAGGCCTCGCCCAGCGGCAGCAATTCATCGACCTCGTACTGCAAAGCCCCCGCCAAGGCCGGCAAATCCGCCCTGCCATGATACGGGTCGGCCGCCATCGTCTCCATCAGGCCGGACATCAAATTGATGCCCACACGCTGCAACGCCATGGCCAGGGGGGAGACCGGGGCCTCCGTCGCCGCCTTCGGCACAGCGGCGGGGCGGCGGGTCATCAGGGCGTAGATGTCATCCACCATCTGCCGGAAGGCCGGATCCAGGCGGTTGCGCGGATGCGGGAACGGCACCGTCAGTTCACTCGCGACCCGGCCCGGGTTGGAGGAAAACACCAGGATGCGGTCGCACATCAGCACCGCTTCCTCAATATTATGGGTCACCATCAACACCGATTTGACCGGCAGCTTGCCGTCCACCCAGAGGTCAATCAGATCGGTGCGCAGGGTTTCCGCGGTCAGCACATCCAGTGCCGAAAACGGCTCATCCATCAGCAGCAACTCGGGATGCACCACCAAAGCCCGCGCCAGGCCGACGCGCTGGCGCATGCCGCCGGACAATTCCTTGGGGTAAGCGCTCTCAAACCCGCCAAGGCCGATCAGATCGATCGCCGCTTCGGCGCGCCGTTCGCGTTCCGCCCGGGCAACGCCGCGGGCTTCCAGGCCGAGTTCCACATTTTCCTGCACCGTCAGCCAGGGGAACAGCGCGAAGCTCTGAAACACCATCGCCACGCCATCGGCCGGGCCGGTCAAGGCGGTGCCACGCCAGAAAACCTCCCCGGAAGTCGGGCGCAGCAGCCCCGACACGATCCGCAGCAGGGTCGACTTGCCAGAGCCGGATCGCCCGAGCAGGGCCACGATCTCGCCCTCCCGCAAGGTCAGATCGACACCGTCGAGCACCACCAGGTCAGCGCTCGCTTCTTTATGGTACGCCTGACGGCAACCGCGCACTTCCAACAGAGCAGCGTCCATGGGCATGGTCCTTATCCCAAAGTCAGGCGGCGCTGCGCGAAGGCGTAAAGCGGACGCCAGAGCAGCCGGTTGAACAGCACGACGAAGGCGGACATCACGACGACGCCGAGCACCACTTTTTCCATCTTCCCGTCGGTCGTCGCCGCGGCGATATACGCGCCCAGGCCATGCGCCTGCAGCTTGGTATCGCCCCAGGACGCGACCTCGGCCACGATGGCGGCGTTCCAGGACCCGCCGGAGGCGGTGATCGCGCCAGTCACGTAATAGGTCAGGATCCCCGGGATCATCACCTTCCGCCACCACAGCAAGCCGCCGACACGGAAATTGGCCGCGGCCTCCCGCAGGTCGCCCGGAAACGCGGCGGCACCGGCGATGACGTTGAACAGGATGTACCACTGCGTGCCGAGCACCATCAGCGGTGTCAGCCAGATGTCGGGGCTCAGATCGAAATAGACGATGAACAGCACGACGGGCGGAAACAGCAGATTGGCCGGAAACGCCGCCAGGAACTGTGCCACCGGCTGCGCCCGGCGCGCCCATACTGGCCGCAGCCCCAGCCACACCCCAATCGGCACCCAGATCAGGCTCGCCAGCACCATCAGCACCGCGACCCGCACCAGCGTGATCAGCCCGAGGCCCACCGCCTCCGCCACATCCCACCAGGTCAGCTTTTCGGAGGCAAAGCGCACGACCTCATAGCCAATCCAGATCAAAATCACGGCCAGCAGCGCGAGGCAGACGATATCGACCGCGCGGGACGGTTTGCGTGTCATCACGCCACGCGGCTTGTGCGAGAACGACAGGCGCATGCCGCCCAGAGCGCCGGCGAACCGCCCGAGCCCATCACCGGCCAGTTGCAGGACATGCGTCCGCCGCAGCAGCCGCAGCATCCAGGGATCGTCGGCGGTCGCGCCGGCCGTCGTCTCAAACTTGAACCGAGCCGACCAGGCGACCAGCGGGCGGAACAGCAACTGGTCATAGGCCAGGATCACCGCGAGCATCGCGCCGATAGCCCAGAGCACGGCCGAGATATCCTTCTGCTCCAGCGCCAGCGCGACGTAAGAGCCGATCCCCGGCAGCTTCCAGGTGTTATCGCCGACGGACACAGCCTCCGACGCCACCACGAAGAACCAGCCGCCCGACATCGACATCATGGTGTTCCACACCAGACCGGGGATCGCGAAGGGCACTTCCAGACGCCAGAACCGTTGCCAGCCCGTCAGGTGGAAAGAAATCGTCGCCTCATTCAAGTCGGCCGGCACGGTCTTCAGGGACTGATACAGGCTGAACGCCATGTTCCAGGCCTGGCTGGTGAAGATCGCGAAAATCGAGGCCAGTTCCAGCCCCAGCACCTGACCCGGAAACAGGTTCATGAAGAACACGACCGTAAACGTCAGAAACCCCAAAATCGGCACCGACTGCAAAATATCCAGGATCGGCACCAGCACCAGACCGGCGCGCCGGCTCTTCGCCGCGGCCGTGCCAAAGGTGAACGTGAAAATCAGCGACGCCAGCAGGGCCGCGAACATCCGCAAGGTCGTCCGCACCGCATATTCCGGCAGGCGCATGGGATCGAGGCTCACCTCGGTCGCACCCGGCGCATCGATCGGAACCATTGTCCCCCGCGCGACATGCGCGACCGCGATCAGCGCCCCGAAGACGCAGATCATCGCGACGATATCCCAAACATTGGGCAACCGCCGACCGGCAGCCAGCGAGGCGGGAAGGGTTACGGACATGATGTTTGCTAAAACCGGCCCGGGGTGAGGTTCGGCTGGTGTTAGCCCGGGGCGTCCCCTGAGTCACGCGCGACTTTTATGCCATTTTCATGACACGGACCGCGCCAGACTACTTCAGACCGACCTGCCGCTTCAGCTCCGTCAACCGCGGCAAGACGATCAGGCCACCCTCTTTTTTGACCAGCCCCTCGTCCTCCCAGGCGCGCATCTGCTTGTTCACACTCTCCCGCGAGGACGCGACGAGACGGCTGAGGTCGTTCTGCGACAGCTTGATCCCGATCCGGACGCCGGCTCCATCGGGCCGGCCATAATCATCGGCGAGTTTCACGAGGGTGCGGCCCAGCCGGGCGGCGAGATCGAACATGACGAAATCGCCCAGCGCCTCACTGGTTTGCCGCAGACGTTCGCACAACACGGCCAGCAGCCGCAGCGCCAGGCCCTGATCGCCTTCCAGCAAGGGCAGGAAATTGCGGCGTTCGATCACCAGCAACACGGTATCTTCGATCGCAACGGCATCGGCGCTGCGCAGTTTGCCGTCCAGCAGCGCGATTTCGCCGAACACCTCCCCGGCATCGATCATATTCAGGGTGATCTCTTTGCCTTCGAGGGAGATGGCGCCAATCCGCACCCGGCCCCCCAGCACCGCCATCATGGAGGAGCCGGCGTCGCCCTTCTGGAAGATGGTCTGACCCTTGCGATACCGCCGCTCCGTGGCCAGCCGCAGGATCGAGTCGATTTCGCCAGGCTGCATGGCCCGAAACAGCGAGCTCGACAGCAGCGCCCCACGTCTGATGTCCCGGTCGTCTCCGGCCACTGCTTTTGCCTTTGGTTAGTGTCGCCCCCTACCGCGACACTAGCCGCCCCGTGGCCACCACGCCATAGTCCGGCCCGATCACAATGCTGGAACCGCCTGATGTCCTACACAACCATCTGCCCGCCCAAACACGGCCCCGGCTGGCCCGAACTTTCGGCCGATATCGCGGGGATGAACTGGATGTGGCTGGAGGAAGCGGCGCGCTTCGCCTCGGAAAATGAAACGCCCTGGCCGCGGGACCTGCGCCTGCACCTGGAAGGCGGGTTTTTCGAACCCGCCCCGGACAATGAGATCCTGGGGCCGATCCGGCCGCGCGGTGAGCCGAACGGCATCGTGCTGCGCGGCGGGCACAAGGTGGTCAGTTGGGGCGATACGGAACAGGTGGATTTCACCTTCTCCGCCGCCAAAAGCTACCTCAGCCTGCTCGCCGG
>CAIUPC010000752.1 GCA_903900905.1 uncultured Acetobacteraceae bacterium | reverse complement strand
TTGGGGGGGCAGCCGGTCACCTCACTGACCCTGTTCGACATGCATGAACCGCCTCGGCCCAGCGCGGCCTTCCCGGTGACAGCCCTCGCCGGCGATGTGGTCGACCTGCCGGAAGCCGCGGTGCCTCCCGGCACCGATGTCATCTTCCACCTCGCCGCTGTCGTCAGTGCACAGGCCGAGGCCGATTACGACCTCGGCCGGCGCGTCAATGTGCGTGGGACCGATGCGGTGGTGGACGCCTGCCGCCGTCTTGTCGGCCAAGGCGGCAAACCGCCGCGTGTGGTCTTCACAAGCTCCGTCGCCAGTTTCAGCGCGACCCAGTCCGACACGCTGCCCGATGAGGCTAAACAGGTGCCGGGCAACAGCTATGGCGCGCAGAAGGCCGCGGCGGAGCTGATCCTGGCCGATGCCTCCCGTCGCGGATTCATGGATGTCGTCTCCATCCGCCTCCCGACCGTCGTCGTGCGGCCCGGTCGGCCGAACAAAGCGGCGAGCTCCTTCTTCTCCGCCATTGTGCGCGAACCTTTGCTGGGCCTGGAGGCCGAGCTGCCAGTGCCCGATGA
Source organism: uncultured Acetobacteraceae bacterium (assembly GCA_903900905.1). Lineage (GTDB taxonomy): Bacteria > Pseudomonadota > Alphaproteobacteria > Acetobacterales > Acetobacteraceae > Rhodopila. Next base: position 2,573 of record CAIUPC010000752.1, on the reverse strand, counting down.
TTTTGGCGTCTGGGTATGCAGCCCCCGCCGGGCCACCGACTGGTTGCTACACGCGGCGGGGATGGATACCAGCCAGATGGGCCTGGACCGCAGCCTCAGCCCGCCCGGCATCGTGACCACTGTCGGCGGCATGCTGGCGGCGCTCGAGACCGTTCGGCCCGGCGCGTCTGGATTGGTGCGCCGTGTGGCCGACACCAATATCGCCGCGATCGTCGGCACCTGGCCACCCGCCTTTACCGCCAGCCGCGCCCGGGCGCTGGGCTTCGTGCCGCATGAACCGATGGAGGATGTGGTCCGGGCGTTCATCGAGGACGACCTGGAAGCGACAAAACGGGAGCGTGGCCTGATCGCGTGACGCGCGGGCAATATTTTTGCCGTAATCCCGATTATATGATCAGGGAACCCGTTGCGGGGGGCAATCTCTCGTAGCACAAGGGTTTCTCGTTCCTGGTTTCCCTCTGGCCGCGCTGGACGTCGCGCATGTCGACTCTCCCTGGCGATACGATTTTGACGAAAGCGCCCGGCGCTTCGTCGCAAGGGGAAACCGCGCCCACCGATCGGGCCGGATCTGGCCGCCGGCACCGCCGTCCATTGAGCAATGTTGTGCTGCATGCGCCGCAGGTGTTGCGCGCGCTGGTGCGGGCTGACGAAATCTGGCTGGTCGCACTGGCGGCCTTTATCGGTTTGTTTACCGGCTTTGCCGTGTGGATGATGACCGAGGCCACCCAGCTCGTGCATCAGATCCTGTTCGGCATCCGCCACACCGAACGGCTCAGCGCGATGGTCGAACTCGACCCCTGGCGCACGCTATTGGTCCCCACTTTAGGGGGCTTGTTTCTGGGTCTGGTGACTTTGGGCGTCGGGCGCGTATTCCGCCGCCGCACCGTCGACCCGATTGAGGCGAATGCGCTGTTCGGCGGCCGCATGTCGCTGAACGGCAGCCTGATTGTCGTACTCCAGACGATCATCTCCAATGGCGTCGGCGCGTCTATCGGTCTGGAGGCCGGATACACCCAGATCGGTTCGGCAATCGCCTCCCGCTGGGGGCATGTCTTCCGGGTCCGGCGCAATGATCTGCGGCTGCTGGTGGGATGTGGCGCCGCCGCCGCCATCGCGGGCGCTTTTAACGCCCCGCTCACCGGCGCATTTTATGCGTTCGAGCTTGTCATCGGTACCTATTCGCTCGGGACATTCGCCCCTGTCGCGGTGGCGGCGATCGTCTCCATGGCGGTGGTGCATACGATTGGTGGTTCGCAGTTTGAGCTGCTGGTGCTGGTTCCCACCCGGATCGAGGGACTGGATTACATCCCGATCCTCGCGCTCGGCATGCTCTGCGCGCTGGTGGGCATCGCAATCATGCGTGGCGTGACGGTGACGGAAGAACTGTTCCGGAAAAGCCGCGTCTCCCCCTGGTTACGGCCAACCATCGGCGGGTTCGCGGTCGGGGTACTGGCGCTTTATACTCCGGCGGTGTTGTCATCCGGCCACGGCGCGCTGGGCGTGGTGTTCGAGGCGGCGTATCCGCTGCGCTATCTGATCTTCCTCGTATGTCTGAAGGCCGTCGCCTCCGCGATTTCGATCGGATCCGGCTTTCGTGGTGGGTTGTTCTTCGCCTCGCTGTTCCTCGGCGCACTGCTCGGCAAGGCCTTTGCCGCGGTGATGGCGGCGGTGACGACCGCCCATGCCGTTTCCCCCGTCGTTTGCGCGCTGGTTGGCATGAGCGCCCTGGCCGTCGGCATTATCGGCGGGCCGCTGACCATGGGCTTCCTGGCGCTGGAGGCCACCGGCAGCCTGCCGATGACGACTGCCGTGCTGGCGGCCTGCGTGGTTTCAGCCCTGACCGTGCGTCGGACCTTCGGCTATTCCTTTGCGACCTGGCGCTTCCATCTGCGTGGTGAGGCCATCCGCAGCGCGGTCGATATCGGTTGGATGCGCAACCTGACCGTCGGGCGGATGATGCGGCGGGAAGTGCGCACGACACATGCCGAAACCCCGATCGCTGAGTTCAAAAGCGAGTTTCCCCTGGGTGCGACCCAGATCGTGGTCGTCCTGGATAATGAGGAACGCTACGCCGGGATCGTCCACCCGGCCGAGGTGCACGCGGACTCTGACAACGCCCATCGCGTGGCCCTGATCCGCCACCATACCGATACGGTGCTGCTGCCGCAGATGACCATTAAGGAAGCGGTCGCAATGTTTGAGAACGCCGAAAGCGACGCGCTGGCGGTGGTGGACGCGGCGGATACGCTGAAAGTCATCGGGTTGTTGACGGAAGCCCACGCGCTCCGCCGCTACAGCGAAGAACTCGATCGCCGCCGGCGGGAATTGTCGGGTGAGTAGGGGACGCCGGGTGATCGCATTTGGATTGACGTGCGCCCCAGTCGAATCCTTATCGTCATCCCTGAGACAAGCCCGGGGATGACGGCCGTCCCGTCTCCAGCCAAGATGCCGGGACTCTGAACCGGAGCGTCCCATGCCCTCCCCCGCTTTTCTGCCTGTTCATCAGCTTTCCGCCGATATCGCCGCCGGGCGGCTGTCCCCGGTCGATCTGGTCGAGGACTGCCTGAGATCGG
>CAIUPC010000751.1 GCA_903900905.1 uncultured Acetobacteraceae bacterium | reverse complement strand
ATCATCGCCATGATGCCCAGCCAGCGGCCGCGGGATCGGGCGGGGATGAACTCGGTCAGGGTGGCGTAGCCAACAACGTTTTCCGCACCGAGGCCGAGGCCCATGAAGAAACGCATAACGATCAGCGTTTCCATGTTCCACGAGAAGCCAGCCGCCAGCGACGCGAAGCCAAACAGCGCCAGATTGACCTGGTAGGTGAAGCAGCGGCCGTAGCGATCACAGACGAAGCCGGCGATCACGCTGCCCAGCATCATGCCGATGAACGTGGACGAGACGAACAGCGCGTTCTGCGCCATCGTCGCGAAACCGCTTTGCAGTGTCGCGCCGAGCACCGCGCTCGCGAGATAGATGTCGAAGCCGTCAAGAAACATCCCGATACCGACAAGCGCGAACACGCGCCGGTGGAAGCGGGAGATGGGAAGCCGGTCAAGCCGGGCCCCGGCATTTACGCTTGGCATCTACAGGGTCCCCTTAGTACTAAGCTTTTATCGACTGATAACGTGGCTCTGAACGCATGAACGGGGGTTCATCACCCTTCGTCGTGCATGAGATGCCACGAGTTTTCATACTCTTACAAGCCCCCACCCGATTTACCCTCGCCCAGGGGACAACTGGCGGTTCGCATCGTCTGGACTGTCACCTGTGTGCCGGATCAATCTGGTCTGGCGTTGAATCAATTCTGCCTCATGAGGATGCACGTGCTCCCTCATGAGGCAGGTCTTGCTTTAGCCGCGCGGCTTGCGCAGCCACACTTCCACGCGCTGGTTCAGCGGTGCCGTATTGGCGTCGAGGTTGCAGGACACCGCCGCGGCCGGGCCGACGCCGACGGTCTGAACCGGCTTGACGCCCGCCGCCACCAGACGATCACGCACTGCTTCGGCGCGTTCACGGGAGAGGGCGCGGTTCTCGGTATAGTCGCCGGTCACACCGCTGTAGCCGAGGAGAATCATATCCTGCTGGCTGAACGGCGGCTGCTGCATCTGGCTGACAAGACGCGCCAGGTCGGCTTCCGCTCGGGCATCCAGGGTGTTGGTGCCGGCCTGGAAGTGGAAGGTCACCGTCATGCGGTCCGCGCCGGCGATCGCCTGCTCGAAAGCACGCACGTCGGAGGCACGCACCCGGGTGCGCCCGCCATCCATGGAGTCGCGCACGGTATCCAGACGATCGGAGGCATAGTTGGCGTCCGACACGCCCGGCTGCAAATCGGCCAGACCGGCTTGCGTGGCGGCGAGCTGGCCTGCCGGCCCGAGCGTCAGTTGCAGGAAATCCTTCGCGGCCGGGGAGAGCGGCCGGTTCGGCGCGATGTAGAAGTAGTGCTTACGGGTCAGCGGATATTCGTCGGTCTTGATGCGGAAAAGGCTCGGCTCGATGCCCGTGCCGCAATCGGTCGCCAGCGGCACGGGACGCGCGCTGCGCTTGGCCGAGAAGTCGATGAAGCTCACGCCGGCGGGGTTCGCCGCGACCGCGTCAGAGATGTCTTCCATCATCAGAATGCGCGGGCTGGCCAGACGCGCGAAGGAGTCGAGGCACTTCCCGGTGTCCTTCATGTTCATGATACTGGTGCAGAAGAAGTCTGCGGTCGCCAAGGTCGGTTCCGGGCTATAGAGGCCAATCGGCAGGTTGGACGGGCCGCCAACCTGCGCCCAGCTGGTGGCCCGGCCGGTGAACATGTCGCGCAGCTGCTGATAGGACAGCGCCGGAACCGGGTTCTTGGCGTTCACGATCACCGCCATCGCACCCAGAGCGATGGTGTTTTCGACGCCCGGCTGGATCATCTGCGCATAAGTGGGGACGTTCGGCACGCCCTTCTTACGCATGTTTTCCAGGTCAGATTCCTGAACTGGACGCGAGGCCATCCAGAAGTCGGTCTGGCCGCGCAGCATCGGTTCCAATCCGAAGCCGGTGCCCTTGGACTGCACTTTCACCCGCATGCGATGCGTGCTTTCCGCGCCTTCCGCGACCACTTCATATTCATCGGGATCGGCGCCCGCGTCGACGCGGATACCGGACAGCTTGAGCTGCTTCGCCCAGGCCATGGCCAGATTGAGTGCCATCTTGCTGCCAAGGGTGCTCGATCCGTTCAGGCGGACCACGACCTCCTGGGTGTTGGATTTAGGCTGTGCCGCAGCTGGCACGGCCGCCGCCAGGCTGGTGCCGATCACAACGCCGGCAGCGATTTTGCTGAATGAGAGGCGGTCGCGGAGCGACTCAACGGGCCGGGAGTAAGGCATATATGTCACGAGAACTTCTCTCCTTCGCTCTTCGGCTGAACCGGCTGTACGCCAAGATGCCGCTGCATGGAATGACGAAACAGGGTGAATGACTTATTGGCGGATGGGAACCAGCCGGCGGGCATCGGCGATCTTTTCTTTGCAACGGGCACGGTTGACCGTCATTTTCCGTGCATTAACCGTGCCACCCTCGATCGTGATGAACTCAAACTGCGGAGTCGCCAGCGGCGCTTCGTCGCAATAAGGCGCTTCGGGCTGGCCGCCACGGGTGACGTAATCGAGTTTGAAGCCGAACACCCCTCCCTGCGGAATGGTCGATGCATCGGCGACGACATAGGACATTTCCGCGGTCGCGCCTTCGGAGGGCACACCGCTGACCACGTCCATCTGGCCGACGCCCTGGTTCAGAGCGTTGTTCGGACGGCTGGCGTTGATGTGGCCGACTTCGCCAATACGGCCGCCGGGCTCGATGATGTTCAGATCGAATTGCACCGGATCGCGCCAGCGCAGGATCACGCGGTAGAATTTCTTGAAGTCCGGGACCATGACTTTGCAGGTGACCGGCTGCATTTCGCTCATGTTTATGACGAAGGTGTTTTCTTCCGCAGTTAAAGCGAAACCGGTGCGCACCTTGCCGTCGGCACCGAATTTTTGGGTATAGAGTTCGTCGCCATATTCCACATCGATCTTGCGGCCGCTGCTGTTGGCGCGGCTGATCTCGATTAAGGCACGGCCCTTTTGCTGGGTGACCCGCAATTGGGTATCGGCGCCTAGGGCGGATTGATTGTCGCAAGGCACCGCGGTCTGTGCCATCGCGGCGCCGCTGAATGCCATGAGGCCCATTGCCAGCACCCATCCCGCCGCGCCACCGCGAACCGGCCCGGTGCTAAAGTGACGATCCCTGGACATGGTTTCTCCTGTATTGATGGGGTTTGCCCCAAGCGCGGCGTCGGGCTGGCACGCATGCGCGCGCCCTATTGAAACACGGCTTCGCGCCGGCCCGCCCCAAGGGCGTCGCAAATCTTGTAAAGATGGAAATCCCATCAATTGCTTGCCCCTTTTTCGCGCTCTAAATCACCCGAGACCGAATTATTCGTCGCCCCCCCCGAAAAAGCAACACCTCATCTGAATGTGAACGGACACCCCGATTTTGATGCGGGCGCGTCCCATCCACCCCCGATGAGCGAAATAGTACACTTCGGCCACAACCTCAGGATGGCACTTTATTGTCGGAAACCGCCTCAGAGTCCATGGATGCGGGCTCGCGGCCAGCGGCCTGGTTGCGCCGTGCGCCGGCATGCCGCCCCACTCCAAGGAGGCGCCGCACGCCGAGGCAAGAACGCCGCGGCGTGGTCTTGACGTCAGAATTTTTTACTTCGGCGCAGCAATGCGTGCGCCCAGACCAACCTCATTGATCTGCGGCGGTTCTTTCTTCAGCATCTCATCGAGATACGCCTTCGTGATTTGCTGCGACCGGGCCTGGCGCAGCGCGTTCACCAGCGTTTCCCGCACCTGCTCCACCGGCAGAAAGGACGGCGGCTTGCTGCCAAGCAGCTTGATCACATGCCACGCTTCGGCGCTGCGGATCGGCTCGCTGATCGCGTTTTCGGACATGCCGCGCACGGTATCGCGCACCGCCGGGACAATTTGGTCTTCGCGCACCCAACCCAGATCGCCACCCTTGTCCGCCGAACCTTTGTCCTGCGAATTCTTCTTGGCGATGTCAGCAAAATCAGCCTTGGGCTTGGTCACCTGGGCCTTGATGTCGGTGGCCTTGCGGCGCGCCTCGTCATCGACTTCCTTGGCGGCATTCGCCGGCACCAGGATCGCGATTTGCGCCACGCGATATTGCTTGGGCACCGCGAACCGCGCCTTGTTGGCTTCATAAGCAGCGTTGACGTCGGCATCGCTCGGGAAATTGGGGTCGTTCGGAACCCGTGAAGCAAGCCAGGTCTGAACCAGGATGGTGTCGCGCGCATCCGCGATCCGGGCCTGAACGTCGATCTTTTGATCCCAGGCAGCGCTGCGGGCTTCGTTCAGCAGCGCCTGGCGCAGCAGCCGTTCGCGCACGAACTCGGCCAAAGCGGTCGGATTATTCAACAACTGATCACGCTGAGCCGGGTCGGCATAGCGCAATGCGTCCTTGAGGTCGTTGACGCTGAGCTGAATGTCCCCGCGGCGCGCGACCACGTCACCAGAAGGTTGTGCGCCCGCGGCGCCCGAAAGCAGGCCCCCAAGAAGCAGCAATGCCAGGCGCGGCATGATACGACGCATACGATGTCTCCTTATCCGGCGGCCATGCCGCTCTGGCGAGGGTTTAGCGGGCAAAGCAGCCGAGTGCCAGACGGGCCAGCGAAGCCGGCGCCTGCAGATGCGGGAAATGCCCGGCATCCGCCAGAATTTCAAATCGTGCGCCCGGGACCAGCCGCGCCACCTGTTCCCCGATCGCGGGCGGCCACAAAAAATCATGGGCGCCCGGCGCGACCAGCGTGGGGGCAGCGATCCGCCCCCAATCCGCCGCCGAAAGCGCCAGACGGGCGAGCGCGAGAGACAGTTCGGCATAGGCCGCCGGGTCGTTGGCAAGGTAAAGTCCGCGATAAGCCGCGCGCGCCGCGGCATGTGCGGCGGGAAACGAATTCGCCAGGCTGGCGTCAACCACCCCCCGCATGCCAATCGTGCGCACCTTTTCCGCCCGCTCCGCGACATACTGCCGTGTCGGCCCGGCCATGTCCGGCGCCACCGCGCACATCATCAGCCGCGCCACGCGGGCGGGATGATGGATCGCCAGCAGCGCCCCGGCCAAAGAGCCCAAAGCGGCGCCGAGCACGTCCAGCGCTGGCAAGGCGAGCGCCCCGGCGAAAGCCGCAAGATCGTCGGCCACGTCGCCCATGGTGAATTCACCCGGCGGCTTCTCCGACCGCCCGGCGCAGCGCAGATCCACCGCGATCACCCGCCGATACGCCGCCAGCAGCGGGATCACTTGCGCCCAGCTTTCGCTGCTGCCGCCGAGTTCGTGCAGCAGTAGGATGGGCGGGGCGCCTGGCGCGGCATTCTCCGACCCGAAATCATCATAATAAAGGCTGATCCGGCCAGTATCGGCGTAAGGCATGCGAGGCTCCCGCTCAGGCTTGCGGTTGACGAACCCCCAGACGCTCCAGCCGGGGGAGGACTTCCTGCACGAAGTATGGAATTTCCCGCAGATAGTCCACGAACGCCACCGTGCAACCGGCGAGGCCAGTGGCACTCATGGCCGCCATTTCCGCCGCGATTTCGTCGGGGGTGCCGACAAAAGGGAACACACCGGGATAGGCACCGTCGAAGCGCAGCCCAAATTTACGATTGAGGCGGTTCGCGAAGGGGCGGGCGACCTCGGTATCACCCACCTTCACCGTCGTGCCCCGGTTGGTCCGGTAATAGCCCTGCCCCTCGGTATCGGCCATTTCCTCGGCGAAGTAGTGGTAATAATCCTCCGCTTCCTGGCGGGTCGGGCGGCAGACGACATGGCCCATGGTGTAGACCGAGATCGAGCGGTTGTACCGTCCCATATGCGCGCTCACATCGGCCAGCAGCGCCGGCACCTGGTCCAGATCGGTCACGTTCAGGAACAGCACATCGGCCGAACGGGCGGCGAAGTCGCGGCCACGCGGGGAAAAGCCTGCCGACATCACCGGCGGGCGCGGGCGTTGCACGGACACCGGGTCGGTCTTCAGCCGCTTCAGATGGAAATACTGGCCGTCGAAATCAAACTCCGGCCCGCCCGCGAGCAGGCGTGACCAGACGTCGAACCATTCCTGGCCATGGTCGTAGCGGGTATCGGGGTCGATGGTGACGCCGTGCAGATCGAACTCCGCCTGGTTCCAGCCGCAGACGATGTTCAGCCCGGCGCGGCCATGCGTGACATGATCGATGGTGGCGATGGCCTTGGCGCCGAACGCCGGGGTGACCAGCGGCACATGCACGGTGGAGAAAATCGCGATCTTCTTCGTGATCGCGCCCAGCGCGGCACCATGGGTCAAGGTCTCGAACGATTTACCGTATATATTGGCCTGCCCCTGATAGCCGCGCCATTTCGCGACCGGGAGGATGAACTCAATCCCGGCATCGTCAGCGATGCGGGTCATGGCGGCAATGTCGTCCCAATCGGCTTTCCAGCGCTCGGGCGCCAGACTCATGGTCAGCCCGCCGTCACAATTCGCGCTGAAAATCCCCAACTTGAACCGGTTCGGACCGAACAGAGGATTGGTGTGTTCGCGGTCTGGCATGCAAAGGCTCCACATCGGCGGCCGGGCGTGCTGACGGTTGGAGCACCGGACCATGGGGAACTGACCCATGGGGAACCGGCAGCCGCAGCGCCACCGTGGTGCCGCCGTCAGAATGCGCCTCAATCTGCATCGAGCCGCCTTGCAAGGCTATCATCTGGCTCGCATCGCGCAACTCGGCTTCCCGCTTCCGGGTCGCCGCCGCAGGCGCGTCATCGCTGACCGCGATCCGCACCCGCCCGGACTGACGCATCGCGGAGATCAGAATCGACTGGCACCGCCCATCCCGCACGGCCCCGCGCAGAAGCGACAACACAACCGATCGTAACGTTCCCGGGTCGGCTTTTAGCCTGAGCCCCGGCTGGACCGCCAGGTCGAACCGCACATCCTGACCAATGGTATCGTTCGCGACGTGGCGGATCGCCTCCCGCAACTCAGATTCCACATCCAGAGCACCAACGAGCGGTGGCGCCTGGAACTGTGGGGAGAGCACGCGCGAAGCCGCAAGCCGGGTCGGGCGCACCGCGGCGGGACGATGCCAGGTCATGGCCAAGGTCAGGCAAGCCGCGCCCGCCAGTGCCAGGAGTAAGGCCAGAACAAGGGTTGCTGTTGCATACACCGGTAACTACCCCAGGTTACATTTTGAACTATGCCATACACCGCCCGATTGAACAACGCGCTAATAAACCCCCTGAGGGACGTGTGGAATTCTCCCTCTGCCCCATTCCCGCGCCGCGCTTTATCCGTGCGGCGGCACGTCCAGGCGCACAACGATCCCCTCGAGCTCCGGCGACGGCGCGGGGTAGCGCTGCATCACCAGGGGATCGTGACCGGGAACAATCAGCTCCGGCACCGCGGCATGGGCGCGCAGGGTGTCGAAGGCTTCCAGCATCTCTCCGACATGGAAAGCGGTCGTGAAGGGGCGATACGATTCCATATTTTCATAGAAATGCGTGACGTCGGAGGCCAGAACGACCACGCCGCGCGCCGTCTTCACCGTCACGAACTGCAGGCCGGCGGAATGACCGCCCGTCGGCACGAGGCGGATGCCCGGCAGGATCTCGGCCGGGCCGTTATGGTAGACCACGCGGCCATCGAAATTCAGCCGCACCATGCCGCAGACATCATCCGGCTCGAAGCTTTTCGCGAGCTGGCGGTGGCGCATGTAGCGGCCGACAGCGTAGTGCATCTCCGGTTCCTGCAGATGGAAGTTGGCGACCGGGAATTTGTGGAAATTGCCGACATGGTCGTAATGCATATGGGTCAACACCACGTCTTTCACCGCCGCCGGATCCACCCCAACCAAAGCCAGCGAATCGATCGGGCAGCGATCGAGGGTGCGGCCGCGCTTCCCCCCGCTCTCCGCCGTGAACCCAATATCGATCACCACCGCCCGATCGGCGTTTTTCGCCACCCAGACGAAATAATCCATCGGCATCGGGCCGTCATGCGGATCGCCGCCAATGAAATGCTCATGCCGGTTCGCCTTGCGCGAGGCGTAGCGGATCGCGAAGAGCTCGTAGGTGTCGGTCATGGTGGTTTGTCTCTCGATAGGCTGAACGATGATGCGAACGAGTAGGCTGCCCGGGACGGGGGGCGTCAAGCCGCGACCAGGTCGGGCATCACCTTGCGGGTGAACAGGTCGGTGGACGCCAGGGCTTCGTCGCCGGTGATATCGCCGAAGGCGAAGCGGCAGAGCAGATAGTTCAGCCCCGCCTCATCGACCGTGCGTTGCAGGAAGGCGCGCACCTGATCCGGGGTGCCGGCGACAGCGCGGCCCTGGGCCTGGGCGTCCTCGAACCGTTCCGGGAAAATGGCATGCGCGACCGGCATCATGTCGTGCTGGATCCAAAGCTTCAGGAAACTCGCGCGCCATTTCACATAGCCGCGGCGGGCAACCTCCAACGCTTCTTTCTCGGTTTCCGCGACCACGACATGGCGCCCGACGCCCATCAGCGGCATATCGGCGGGATCGTTGCCCAGCGCGGCCCATTCGGCGCGGTAGCGATCCGTCAGCACCCGCATGCCGGCGCCGCCCAGATTGCCCACGATATTGACCTTGTGTTGCGCCGCCCAGGGCACCGCCTCCGGCCGCCCGAGCCCGTACCACAGGGGCGGATGCGGGGTCTGGAACGGCGTCATTTCCATCGGCACGTTGCGGTATTGATAATATTTGCCCTCGAAGGTCAGTTCCTTCTGGGTCATGCCGCGCAGCAGGATTTCCAGCGCCTCGGCGTACATGCCGGGGGTCTGTTCCGGATCCAACCCGTAATAACGCAGCTCGATCGGGGAGATGCCACGCCCGACGCCCAGCAGCAGGCGGCCGCCGCTGAGCTGGTCGAGCATGCAGATTTCTTCGAGCAATTTGATCGGGTGGTACAGCGGCAGCAAATAGACCAGCGGCCCGAAGCGCAGGCGCTTGGTGCGTTGCGCGATGGCGGCCATCCAGACCCCCGGCGACGGGGCCACGCCCAGCGGCGTCGCATGGTGTTCGGCCACGTGATAACCGTAGAAGCCGGCGCGGTCGTAGGCCTCGACCAGCTTCAGCCGCTCTTCGAAGAACTGGTCGAGCGGGGCCAGGCCGCGATCCATGTGGTCGAAGACGCCGAGTTTCATGAGCCGAACCTCCCTGCCCGTTTTCCTTCCCGCGATCCCATCACGAAGCAGCCCTTCGGTCGAGGGGGTGGGCCACAGTCTCTCGACGCCTCCAAGACGTCCGCTCAGGCTGCTCGTTTGTCCGGCATGATTCTCTTCATGAATGCGTCGAACAACGGCACTGTGAAAGCGGTATCTCCGTGCGAAGGGCTCCAGATCATACCTTTATCGATGAGGCTTTGCCTGACCGGCCCAAAAGACGATGGCGGCCGCTTTAACGCCGCGGCAATGTCGCCGGAACGGTGAGGACCCGGTCCAAGTTCCGCCATTGCCCGCAGATACTCTTTTTCCTTCGGCGTGAGGCGATCGAAACGGACCCGGAAAAAGCTTTCATCTAACGCGGCCACTGCTTCACGGGATGCCTTTTTGACATCATCGGACGTAATGGGGCTATGGAGCGCGACGTCCCAGGCATGTTTGCCCCATTCCTGAAGGAAGTAAGGGTAGCCTCTGGTTTCATCGACGATGAGCGCGATCGCCTCGGAATGAATTTTAGCCCCTTGTTCGTTGATGGGCTTGACGATCGCGTCTGTCGCATCCTCCTGGCTCAGTGGTCCGATTTCAGGGAAATCGAACAAGCGCTCCGCGTAGGATTTCGCGGCCCCCATTTTCCCGCGCAACTGCGGCAAACCAGCTCCGATGACCACAATTGGCAATTCCTGTTGGGAACAGCGGTGAAGCGCGGAAATCAACGCGGCAAGCTGCGGCTCAGGCACATATTGCAATTCATCAATATAAATCGCAACAACGTTGGAGGCCGCCTTCGCGGCCAGTCCGACCTGCTCCAGCAACATGGTCAGATCGCCTTCGAGGTCGCCGTTATCGGCAAGACCGGCTTCCGGATCGTAGTCAAACCCAACCTCGATATCGTTGTAGGTGAGTTTAAGCTTCTTCGCGAAACCAGCGAGGGCACGCAGACCGCGCACCGCGTGTTCCTTCGCATTCGCGACACGATCCAGTTTTAAGAGTGCCAAACGCAGCTGCGGCGCGAGTATGGCAGGCAAAGACCGGCCTTCCGGTGCCTCGATGCGAACATTAATAAACCCACCCGCTTCCGCGTCCTTGATCATCCGATCAAGGAGAACAGTCTTCCCAACGCCGCGTAACCCTACCAAAATCAGACTCTTGGCCGGGCGCCCAATCTTCAATCGCGCCAGGCACAAGCGTATCTTGTCCCGCACAACACTGCGACCGGCCAATTCGGGCGGAGGGCTTCCGGCACCAGGATTGAAGGGATTGTGAACCGGATCCATAATACTACCTAATTTAGGAACTTTATCTTCTGAGCATAAAATACCAAAACTCTCTATGATCAGTCAATCCAAAACGGTGGGACGGGCAGCGTGATCGCATATGACATGCTTGCGCCTGATCCTCATCCTGGGGCTTGCTCCAACGCACCCACGCGGCTTCGGCCATTCTCATCATCGGCGCGGCGGGTTTCGGCGCTTTGAACGTAGTCGAACACGGGCTGAGCGCGGGTCAGGAGATCGTCGGCCTCGACCAAATCATCAGCTTCCGCGTTTCGTTGATATCGATCGAGCGGAGCCAGGGCGCGATTCCGGAACGAAGCGGAACCGCACGCGAAGGGGTGGCACACACGCCAAAGCGCCCGATGCGAGCCCCCGCGGCCCCGATCCACCGCTGGGCGTTGTGACGGGACCGGTTTTCCGCCATGCTCCCCCCTTCCCGGCTACCCGGCGCGGGAGAGAGCGGGTCACACCCCGCCGCCGAAGGCGCAACCGGCCCCCGGAAACGCTCAGGCATCACGGACCGCGCAGGGCACAGGGAGCTCTGGAAAGCCGGTGGGTTCGCCCATCGCACCGACGGCGAAAGGGGCCCGCGCCCCGAATCTCTCAGGTTCCGCGACAGAGGGGGGTCACAATCCATTGGCGTCCCGCCGGTGGGTGACCCTGTGCGCGGAGCGAGCGATGACCGATCTTTTGACCACCCCGCTGGATGAATGGCACCGCCGCCTGGGCGCCCGCATGGTGCCGTTCGCGGGTTATGCGATGCCGGTGCAATATGATCTGACCGGGCCCATGGCCGAACGCTGCCGCGGCGGGGTGCTGGCGGAACATCTGCATTGCCGCGCCGCCGCCAGCCTGTTCGACGTTTCTCACATGGGCCAGGCATTTTTGACCGGCTCCGGCGCGGCGGCAGCGTTGGAGGGCCTGGTCCCGGGCGATATAATCGGGCTCAAACCCGGCCGGCAGCGTTACACGCTGCTGACCAATGCCGCCGGCGGGATCATCGACGACCTCATGGTCGCCAATCTCGGGGAGGATCGCCTGTTGCTGGTGGTGAACGCCAGCCGCAAGGCGGTGGATTTCGCACATATCGCCGCGCATCTGCCGGCGGGCGTGACGCTGACGCCGCTGCCGGACCGGGCCCTGATCGCGCTGCAAGGCCCCGCGTCGGCCGGTATCGTCGCCGCGGCGCTGTCGTTCATGGACGTGGCGGAATTGCCGGTCGCCGGCATCGACTGCATCGTGTCGCGATCCGGCTATACCGGTGAGGATGGTTACGAGATCTCCGTCCCGGCCGAACAGGCGGAATTGCTGGCCGATCGGTTGTTGGCGCATGAGGCGGTGGCGCCGGCGGGGCTGGGGGCGCGGGATTCGTTGCGCCTGGAAGCCGGCCTCTGCCTTTATGGAAACGACATCAATGAGACAACAAAGCCGATCGAGGCGGGTTTGACGTGGGTTATTGGCAAGCGGCGGAAGATGAGCTGGGATTTTCCGGGCGGCGCCGCGATCCGCGATCAATTCGATAACGGGCCCGCCCGCCGCCGGGTCGGCATTCGCCCGGATGGGCGCGCACCGGCGCGGGGTGGCACCATGGTTCTTGATGCCGATGGGATGGAAGCCGGGATGATTACCTCCGGCGGTTTCTCCCCGACCCTGAATGGGCCGATTGCGATGGGATATGTGCGGCGGGACCTGGCGGAGGATGGTACGGCGCTGACGTTGATGGTGCGCGGCAAACCGCTGCCGGCGCGGGTGGTGCCGATGCCCTTCGTGCCACATCGCTACGCGCGCTGACCGATTGCGGGCCTGCGCCCCGCCTCATAGGGTGCCGCCAGACTATCTGGCGGATATGCGTTCATGATTCGATTGATCCTGTGTTTTTCTTTAATTTTTGGTGCGGCCGCGGTTGCGCGCGCGGCCGTGCTGGAGGTGGGGCCCGGCATGAACTTCACCCGGCCCAGCGCGGCGATCGCCAAGGCCCGTGATGGCGATACCGTTCGCGTGGCTGCCGGCATGTATGAGGATTGCGCGGTCATCCGGCAGAACCACCTCACGCTGGAAGGTGTCGGCGGGGAGGTGCTGATCCATGGCCCGGTCTGCGGCGACAAGGCGCTGTTGGTCGTGGCGGGTTCAGATGTCACGATCCGAGGTATAACGTTACGGAACGCCAAATCATCGAATGGCAATGGCGCCGGCATCCGGGCCGAAGGCGCGGCGCTGCTGGTCGAGTCGAGCAAGTTCATCGACAACGAGAACGGCATCCTGGGGGCCGGCGATCCCAAGGTGTCCATGCGCGTGTCCGACAGCCTGTTTACCGGCAATGGCGCCTGCCGGCCTGTTTGCGCGCATGGCATTTATGCCGGTCATAGCGCCTCCCTGCGCGTGGAGCGGTCGAAATTCTTCCGCCAGAATGAAGGCCACCACATCAAATCCCGCGCGCTGGTGACCGAGATCGTTGAATGCACCATTTCCGATGGGCCGCTGGGAACCGCGAGCATGTTGATCGATATCCCCAATGGCGGGACGGTTCTGATTGAGAAGAACGATCTGCTCAAAGGCACGATGACCAGCAATGCCTCGGTCGCGATCATGATCGCGGCGGAGGGTGAGACCAACCCGCCGGGTCCGATCTCAATCGTGAACAACAAATTCCTGAACCGGCAAGCGCGGCTGACGGCGTTTGTCCGCAATATGGGCATGGTGCCAGTGAAATTAGCGGGCAATACGCTGAGCGGTATGGTTACGCCACTGCAAGGGGCAGGCTCAGTCGAATGACCCGAAGGGGATGGCCGGTTTGGCCATCCCCCCAGGCTTGATCAGGACAATCAGGAGAAGTTGAAATGCTTCTCGATGTCCTGCTTCAGTTCACCCATGAACAGGTAGTACTGGTAGAAGCCGCCATTGTAGTTGCCATCCTGGCGGCGGTTCTCTTCACCCTCGAAGTTGTAATAGCCGGGGGTGCATTCGCGGTTGCGGTTGGTTTTGCCGCGGTGCTTGATCACCTGGTCCACCCACCACTGCTCGGTTTCCGGCTTGGCGTCGATGGTCTTGTAGCCGTTGTCGCGGACGTATTTGACGCAATCCGCGATGTGCCCGCCCTGCGTCTGCAGCATGAACGTCAGGTTGAACTGGAACGGCGCCTGATAGCCGCCCATGATGAACAGGTTCGGATAGCCCTGTGAGTGGATGCCGAACACGGTGCGCATGCCATCGGCATACTTGTCGTTCAGCTCCAGCCCGTTCTCACCACGGATGTCGTTGTAGATGCCGGTCACCTGCACTTCGAAGCCGGTGGCGTAGATCAGCACGTCGACCGGATATTCGCGGCCTTCGAAGACCACGCCGCGCGCGTTGATCTCGGTAACGCCCTTGCCGTGGGTATCGACGAGATGCACGTTCGGCAGGTTGAACGCCGGGAGGTATTCGTCATCGTAGCAGGGGCGCTTGCAGCGATGCATGTACCAGGGCTTCAGGGCTTCGGCGGTCGCCTTGTCCTTCACGACGGCATCGACGCGCGCATGGATGCGCATCTGATGCTCAATGTTCTGGTTTTCCTGACGCTGGATCTTCACCTCCCGCGGCAGCGCGGCCAGATCGGCTTTTTGCTGTTCGGTGAGCTGCGGACCCTGCATGTGCTTGGCCAGCCGTTCCGCCTGCCAGCCCGGCTT
>CAIUPC010000750.1 GCA_903900905.1 uncultured Acetobacteraceae bacterium | reverse complement strand
GGGGTCGTTCGGCATGGTCCGTGTGGGGTCACCCCTCCCCCCAACCCCCTCCCTCAAGGGGAGGGGTAGAATCTTTGTCTCTCAATAAATCCCAAACCCCATGATCCCATCGACCGGATCGAAATCGCCGACGATCTTCTTGCCAATCAGATCGCGCAACGTCTCCGACGCGCCGCCGCCGATGGAGCCATACCGCGCCCCGCGATAGAAGCGCGAGACCGGGTATTCGTCGGTGAAGCCGAAACCGCCATGCACCTGCACCGCCTCGGTCGTCACGCGCAGCGACATTTCGTTGTTGAACACTTTTGCGGCTGCCGCCAGGAACGGATCCGGGAACGGATTGGCCGACAGGCAGGCGCGGTACAACAAGCCGCGCCCGGCCTCGATATCCTTGAACATATCAGCGAGTTTCCAGCGCATACCCTGGAAATCGGAAATCGGCTTTCCAAAGATCGTGCGCTCTCGGACATAATTCACCGCCTCGTCGAACGCGCCCTCCGCCAGGCCCAGCGAAATCGCCGGGTTCAAACAGCGCTGCGTGTTGAACGCGGTGAGCAGTTTGCGGAACCCATCGTCGCGAATGACCAGGTTCTCCAACGGCAATTCGCAGTCGTCGAACTGGATCTCGTGCAGGTTCTCCCCGCCCATGGTGTGGTAGGTGCCGGTGACGGAAAAACCCTTGGTGTCCGGCTCGACCAGCACGCAGCCAATGCCTTCGCGGCCGGGCTTGCCGTCGATGCGGGTGAACACCACGAACATGCCGGCCTCCTTGGCGCGGCTGATCAGGGTCTTGGTCCCTTTCAGGATCACGCGATCGCCGACGATGCGTGCATTGGTGCGGTAATTCGCGACATCGGTGCCGGCATGCGGCTCGGTCATGCAGACCGCCAGGATGCAATCGCCGCTGACCACAGCGGGCAAAATCCGCTCCCGGATCGACGGCGGGGCGTAGCGGGCGATGACGCGGGTCTGCACCCCGGCCTCGCCCAGCACGGCCATCGCGGTCACGTAATCGACCTTGGCGATCTCTTCCAAAATCAGCGCGGTATCGAGAATCGGCAGGCCCAGCCCGCCATATTCCTCCGGCACCGACATCCCGAGCACACCCAGCGTGGCGAGCTTCTTCATATTCTCCCACGGGAACGTGCCGTCCATCCAGCGGATCGCGTTGGCTTTGAATTCGGACTGCGCGAGGTCGCGCACCGATTGGATCATCTCCCGCTGCTGGGCACTGATCTGAAAGTCCATTGTTTCCCGAGCTCCCTCTTGAGTAGCCCCAAGCTTAGCGCCGCCGTGGCGCTCAGGCGAGAGCGTGGGGAAATTTGCCCAATACCCGCCGCCAGGCGCCATCCATCTCATTTGTCCAATCGGGGCCCAGAATGTCCTGGAACACCGCCATCACCACCCGGAAGAAGGTATCGAAGACCTCCGGCGAGACGCCCATGCCTTCGTGGTTCACCCGCTCGATCTCCACCAGATTGACCGCGTAGGCATCGCCGGCGGCGCAATCCAGCAGCGCCTCCATCGTCACCGCCATCATCTCGCCGCGCACCAGGCCAGCGGTGTCGCGCACGAACAGCGCCTCCGCCGCCGGGTTCTCCGCGAACAGGCGTTGAAACACGAGCGGGGCCGGATCGGCGCAGCGTTCGCCCATCAGCTCCAGGCATTGGGTGAGAATTTGGACGTCCATCGCGCCAGCATGCCCGCATCGGGTTTGGCAATCCAGCGGCCCGATGCTATCGACCTACCGAACAGTATCGGAGCCACACCACGTGAACGACGTGCTTCCAGCCTGGCAGTCGCCCTTGGAGTCGATCGACGCCGTCGATCAGGGCCTGACCGCCGCCGGCTACATCGCCAACCGCCAGATCACCACCGCCATCTACATGGCGCATCACCTGCAAAAACCCATCCTGGTGGAAGGCCCGGCCGGTGTCGGCAAGACCGAACTGGCGAAGTCCGTCGCCGCCTGGATGAAGCTGCCGCTGATCCGCATGCAGTGCTACGAAGGGCTCGATGAGTCCAAGGCATTGTACGAGTGGAAATACGGCAAGCAGCTGCTGTACACCCAAATCCTCAAGGACAAGATCGGCTCGGT
>CAIUPC010000749.1 GCA_903900905.1 uncultured Acetobacteraceae bacterium | reverse complement strand
TTCAGGCCGGGACCACCGGACGAACAGAACCGCCGCGCCTTCAGCACCCCCGGCACCAGGGCCAGAGCCGGCAGATGCTCGTCGTCGTACCAGGCGTTGAACCCGGCCTCCACCGCCGGTGAGGGCGTCATGGCGACCACCAGCAGCCCCTCCGCCTCAGCGGGGGCCAACCCATCACCGGGCGCCATCTGCACGCCGGTGTAGCGCATCATCCGCTCCACCCGCGCCGTCACCCGCCGCGTCCAGGGGGAGGCATTGTCGCCGGAATAGGACCGGTAGGTCGGGCCATCCAGGACCGCGAGGCTCTCCAGATCATAGGGCACCACCGACTGGGCCGGATTATCAACGCCGATCCAGCGCTGCGCGGTGAGGAAGCCGGGCGTGGCGGCGCGTTCGGGGAAGTGTTCGGTGTCGTACCAGTCGTTGAACTCCCCGGCATCGACCTTGGTGAAATCCATCGCCGCGATCATCGTTCCGTAAGCCATATTCGTTGCTCCCTGTTATCCCTGAACCTGATGCACTTCGATCACATTGCCTTCGGGGTCGTGGAAGAAGATCTGGTACCAGCCGTTCATCGCCCAGTTGCCGTAATCGGCGTAGCGGATGCCCTTTTCGTCCAGGCGTTTCTTCACCGCCTCGATATCGTCGGTACGGAACGCGATATGGCCGCGGTCGAGCGGATTGACCGCATGCCCGGTGCGAAAGGCGACATCCAGGTCACGCTCCGCCAGATGCATCTGGATCGTGCCATCGGTGACGAAGGCCACCTTGCCCGCGTAACCCTGCGCGGTGACCCGGCTGCCGCCCAATGAGGGTTCCGGCTCCAGCTCCAGGACATTGCGATAGAAATCGTCCATCGCCGGCACGTCCCTGCTGCAGAAATTGACGTGGTGGAATGTGAGTTTCATGGCCGTTTCCTTGGTTATTGTTACTTTCCCTTAAATGCCGGCTTACGTTTTTCCTTAAAAGCGGCTATACCTTCCTTCAAATCCGCCGACTGCTTTACCCGCGCCAGCACCTGCGCTGTTTCGACCATATGCTCAATCGGCCCCACCGGCATCACATCGGCCACCAACCGCTTCAGTGCCCCGATCACCAGCGGTGCGGAATCCAGCAACTGCTCGGCCATTACCAAAGCCTCGACCTCATGTTGCCCGTTCGGCACCACCCGATTGACGAACCCCACATCATAGGCCCGCTGTGCGCCCACCTTGGTGCCCAGCAGCATGATCTCCATCGCCAGCTTGTGCGGCATCCGCGCCACCAGCGAACTGATGCCACCCGCCGTCGTGCCCAGCTTGGCCTCGGGGTAGTAGAAGGTGGTGCTTTCGGTCGAAACCATCAGATCGCACATCATCACCATCACGATCCCGCCGCCAATCACCCAACCCGAGGTCGCCGCGATGATGGGCTTATCCGTCTTGAACCCGACATTGGGGATGCAGCGCCACAGCTCCGGGATGTCGGAGACATCGGCCCCGGCGCAGAACGATTTGTCCCCGGTGCCGCTCAGGATCGCGACGCGCTTGCTGTCATCCGCATCAAAGGCCTGAAACGCGGCCTGCAGTTCCACCGCGCAGGCCTGGTTCAAAGCGTTCATCCGCTCCGGCCGGTTGATCCGGATGATGGAGATCGGGCCGCGATCCTCAACGGTCACTGTGCTCATAACGGTCGTTTCCTTGTTCTCAGACGATATCGGCTTCATAGGCCGCCCAGGCCGTCGGCGCTTCCCGCATCAGGATCTTCAGACCGGTCACGGCCTTGCCACCCTCCCCCAGACGCCCGTCCTTGCAGGCCGCGCTCAGCAGCTCATGCACGAAGAACGCCATGTATTCGGTGGTGGTATTGATCCCCTTCAGCACCGGATTTTCGTCGAGGTTGCTGTAATCAACCGTATCCAGCAACTGCCGCAGCACGGTCTTGGCCAGGCCGATATCGACCAGCAGCTGGTGCGCATCCAGCTTCGGGGCCCGGAACTCCGCTTCCACCGCATAGGTGGCGCCATGCATGCGCTGGGCGGGGCCAAATTCCTCGCCCTGGAAGCTGTGGGCAATCATGATGTGGTCGCAAACGGTCAGGCTGAACATCTATTCATTCCCATAGGTGATAACGTGGCACAGCCCGCCCGGGGCCAGAACGCGGTTCATGGCGGACGGC
The DNA here is from genome assembly GCA_903900905.1 of uncultured Acetobacteraceae bacterium. Classification (GTDB taxonomy): domain Bacteria; phylum Pseudomonadota; class Alphaproteobacteria; order Acetobacterales; family Acetobacteraceae; genus Rhodopila. Next base: position 8,372 of record CAIUPC010000749.1, on the reverse strand, counting down.
AAATCATCAAACGCCGTCGGCCCATCCAGCAACCCATCGTAAGCCGGGTCCGACAGCAAATCGAGCGCCAGGCCCAGCCGTTGCGCATAGCTCCGCCGCCCCCGCATCGGGGCCGCGATCGCCCCGACCTGGGAGGCGATCAGCCGCAGCCGGCGGGCATGAAACGCCTCCCCCAACGGCACAGACGGAGAACGATCGCCATACCAGCTGGCCTCGACGATCCGGCCCTCAAACGCCGCGCGATCCAGCGCCAGGCGCAGCCCGGCCTCACTGGCGGAGGCGTGCACGATCAGCTCCTGCTCCCCCGGCGCATCCGCCGGCAAGGCAAAGCGGCAACCGAATTGGGCCGCCAAAGCGGCGCGCGAGGGATCAACATCGATGACCGTGACCTCGGCCCCCGGAATGCGCGCCAGAAGCGATGCCGTGGCCAAACCGACCACCCCGGCGCCGATGACCGAGACGCGCTCCCCCACCAGAGGCGCGGCGTCCCAGACTATATTGACCGCCGTCTCGACATTCGCGGCCAGGACGGCACGGTGGCTGGGCACCGCGTCCGGCACCGGCACGCACATCGCGGATGGCGCCAGAAACACATCCTGATGCGGATGCAGCACGAACACGCGCGCCCCGCTCGCCAGGCGGCCGACGGCGCAGTAGCCGTATTTCACCGGAAAGGGGAAATCGCCCCCCATCAGCGGCGCCCGCATCGCGGCGTGCTGGCTCGCCGGCACGCGGCCCGCGGCGACCAGCGCCTCCGTCCCGCGCGACACGCCGGTCGCGATGCTGCGCACCAGCACTTCGCCGTCCGCCGGTTGCCTCAGGGTTTCCGGGCGTATCTCGCCCATTCCTGGCGCCACCGACCAAAAAGCGCGCGCCTGTGTCATTGTCGGCGGACCAGCGGAATATCAAGCAGCAGATCCGCCCCAAGCCGGTGCGTGGTCCAGCCGAACCGCCGCCCCTCGGACAACCGCGACACTGGCGGCAAGGCGAAGGCTGGTATGCCGCCGCCCATCAGCAAAGGCGCCACCGTCACATGCAGCCGATCGAGGGCGCCGGCCTGGAGGAAGTTGGTGACGGTGATGCCGCCGCCCTCAACCATGATCCGGCGCAGGCCGCGTTCGGCGAGGGTGGCGATGATAGCCCCAATATCCAGCCCGGCCGGCCCGCGCCGGACGGGCACCACGTGCGCCCTGCCGCATGTCAGGGGACCGCCCGTATCAGGCGCGCAAAGCAGCAGGGTTTCCGGCCCCTCGCCAAAGACGCGGAACGTCGGGTCCAGCCGCCGCTCCGTATCCAGAACCACCCTCACGGGGTTTGGCCCCTCCACCTCGCGGGTGGTCAATTGCGGATTATCGGCGCGGACGGTGCCGGAACCCACGATCACGGCGTCGCAGAGCGCGCGCAGCCGGTGGGTATGGGCGATGTCCTCCTTCCCGCTGATCCAGTAGGACTCGCCATCCCGCGTGGCGATGTATCCATCCAGGGACTGCGCTGCGCGCGCGACCACGAAGCATCCGTCGCGGTGTCCCGCCGGCGCGACCAGCGGCCCATACAAGGGGACCCCCGCATCCGCCGGGGAGCGGAGCAGCAGGCGCCGCCAAAGTTCCTGAGGCAATTCATCCATGCAGGGCCAGTATCATGCCGCCCAAAACGCCGAAAGCCGCAATGCCCGCCCCACCCTCACCCCGGTCGGCGCTTTTCCTCGATGTCCGGCAGCAGCGCGGTCAACAGCCCGATCACCGGCAGGAAGGAGCAGACCTGATACACGGTCTCAATGCTCGTCCAGTCCGCGACCCGCCCCAAAGCCGCCGCGCCCAATCCGCCCAAACCGAAGGAAAAGCCGAACACCATGCCCGCCACGGTCCCAACCCGGCCCGGCATCAGCTCCTGCGCATAGACCAGAATGGCGGAAAAGGCCGAGGCCAGGATCAGGCCGATGAGCACCGACAGCACGCCCGTCCACATCAAATTCGCGTATGGCAGCATGAGCGCGAAGGGGAACGCCCCCAGGATGGAGAACCAGATCACCGGCTTGCGGCCAAAACGGTCGCCAATCGGCCCGCCCGCGAACGTGCCCAGCGCCACCGCCCCCAGGAAGGCGAACAGGTGCAACTGCGCGCTCTGCACCGACAGGCCGAACTTCTGGATCAGGTAGAAGGTGAAATAGGAGCTCAGGCTGGACGTATAGACGTTCTTCGAAAACAGCAGCACCAGCAGGATGCACAGCGCCATGATCACCGTCCGGCGGGGCAATGGCGAGGTCATCGCCACCGGCGCCGCGCGGCGGCCGCGCCTTGCTGCCATCGCCGGATGCCGGCTGTACCAAAGGCTCACATTCGCCAGCAGCACCATCGCCAGCATCGCGGCGGCGGAGAACCAGGCAATGCTGCCCTGCCCGCGCGGCACCACGATGAACGCCGCCAGCAGCGGCCCAATCGCCGAACCGGTCGAACCGCCCACCTGAAACAGCGACTGCGCGAAACCGTAGCGCCCGCCGGAGGCCATGCGCGCGACTCGCGACGACTCCGGATGGAACACCGACGATCCAATGCCAACCAGGGCCGCGGACAGAAGGATCATCGGATAGGAATCCGCCACCGCCAGCATCAACAGCCCGATCAGGCTGCAACACATCGCCACCGGCAGTGAGAAGGGTTGCGGATGCCGATCGGTGACCATCCCGACCACTGGCTGCAACAGCGAGGCGGTAAGCTGGAACGCCAGCGTGATCAGGCCAATTTGCCCGAAGTCGAGCTGGTAGGACGATTTCAGGATCGGGTAGATCGCCGGCACCAGCGACTGATTCATGTCGTTGAGCAGATGACAGACGCTCAGTGAAATCAGGATGGCGAAGGTCGTGCTGCTATCGGCGGCTGGACGCACCTGCGGAATGGCGGCGGCGGTGTTCTCGCTCAACGGCGTGTCCTCATTCGTTCAGGCCGCAGTATGTCAAACCCGGCGCCGCGCGACCTATGCATTGAGCGCGAGTCTGGTAACCGGACTGTCGCAATTGGGCATGGGTTGTGGCTCAATGTCGCCATATTCAGGGGCCAGCCTTCGGTCCCATGAGATGCGTTGAGTTTCCGGCTTCCCCGGCGCCTCGACCACCGCCGGAGAGTTTTGATGCCGATGTCGAGGAAGATTGAGAGCAACGGGCGGGCTTTCGCCGTACCCGTGCTCATGATCCTGGGACTCCTTGTTTCCTATTGGCTGTTAGCCGACTGGCACGCCTTGCCCCGGCTGATCAGCTCCGCCTTCGCCGCGCTTTGAATCCAAATGACCGCTGACAGGTGCGGTCATCCGGATCTAAACGATTGTCCAATCGCGGGATTCAGACCTTCGGTGATTCCACCGACGGCCATCCCGCTCTAGCCCGTCACCTTCGGCGCGGGAGGTAAATCGGCGGCGCCGATAATGCGCCACGCCCGGTCCCGCACCAGCAAGGCCGCGCCCTGCCCGGCCGGCGCATCGGGCGCCGCGGCCCGGCCCTCCGACATCGCGATCTCCCGCGCGGCGCGCACCACCCGGTATTCCTTCAGGCGGCGGCCCGAATTCTCCCCCGCCGCGACGGCGGTCGCGTGTTCAGGGTCGTAGAAGACCAGCAGCGCCGTCGCACCTTGCGGCAAACCCGCGGCCTCCATGTCCAGGCCGGCGGCTGACCGGCGCAGCGTGACCGCCACCGGGGCCGCGGGCGCCGCCGCCATGGCCTTGCGCACCGCGTAGCTGTCGGAGCCCACGACCATTGCCGCGCCATTCACCACCAGCGCCGGCGTATAGACCTCGTCGCGCAAGGCGGCGGCGTAGGCCCGCTGGCGATCGGTCCAGGCGGCGGAGGCGAAGGGGTCGCGCCAGCCGAGGTTGTTCCAGTAGTCGACATGCCAGGCCAAAGCGATAACGCCAGGCTGCTTCGCCAGCTCGCCCAGCAGAGCGTCCGCCGGCGGGCAGGACGAACAGCCCTGGGAGGTAAACAGTTCCAGCACCACCGGGCCGGCGGCCGCCTGCGCCTGGCCAGCCCCTGTCAGAGCCAATGCCGCCCCGCCCGTCATCAGTGTCCGCCGTTGCATGATCCGCTCTCCTGTTGGGATAAGCGGAAGACTCGCCGCCTCAACGGGCGTTACATCGCTCTCGCGCAATCAAAAGAAACCGCAGGGGACGGGAGGAGGGATCTGGTCAGTTGGCCGAGCCCCGATCCAGATGGTCAGGTTTTCCCGACGCCAACCCCGAATAAATACCCGAGAATGGTGGTCACAGAATTCACCATGAGATCCGGCACCTTTTGGTCAGGGTGATACACCACAAGGAACAACCACGCGCTTACGACGCCGAGTGCGACCAGTGCCGGAACGACGATTGTCGCGAATTCCTTCATCGGGCGGCGGGTGCCAGCGGTGTTCGATCAGTGTTCGAATGCGTGGGACTGACCGATCGCACTGACCAGTTCCTGCGCTTGCCGGGTCGAAATGGGGCCCTTAATGGACACCTCCACATCGCCGATTTTGACCTGAACATGCTGGTCGTGGCGACGAAGACCGCGAATGTAGTTCACGATCACACCGAGGGAGACTCCCGCACCGGCAAGCATGATGAGCGGCGTCGGATCCATAACATCTTCCTCCAGTATCAGTAGGCTCGCCGAATTTAGCGGACACCCGAAAGCATGGATATGTCATCCTATCGCGGACACAATAGCACCCCCCGGCCGGCGATGCCATTATTAAGTCCCGTTTATGGAACACCACGTTCCCTTGTGAGCCGACAATCGATGCGGTGTCGCCCTCGGACCAACCACCATCGTCGGCCGACCGGTCCTGGAGGCACACTTTCGGCCCTATCCCGCAGCGCTCGTCAGCCCGGAAACCGCCGCCATAATCCCACCAATCTCATCGAGGGCCGGGAAAACAACATCCGCCTGAGCCGACGGCACCGTAAACACCACCCGATCCACCCCCAGATCGGCGTATTGCCGGATCAGAGCCACATCCCGTTCCGGATACCACACCGTGATCGGCATCGAGGCCGGATCGCGCCCGGCCTCCGCCACCATGCGCCGAAACACCGGGATGGTTTCGGTCACATTGCCGCTCGGCAGCCAGCCATCGCCATAAGCAATCGCGCGGCGGGCCGAATAGGGAAAGGCCCCGCCGACGAGAACCGGCGGATTCGGTTTTTGCACCGGCTTCGGCCAGGTCATCATCGGGTCGAAATTGACGATATCGCCGTGGTACTCGGACTTACTTTGGGTCCAGATCGCCTTCATCGCCTCGATGCTTTCGCGCGCCCGTTTATGGCGGGTCTTGAAATCGGCGCCGTGGTTCTCAATCTCCGACTGGTTCCAGCCATTGCCGACACCGAACAGGAACCGGCCGTTGGAGATCTGGTCGATCGAGGCCACCAGCTTCGCCGTCTGGATCGGGTCGCGCTGCGGGATCAGACACACGCCAGTGCCGATCTTCAGCGTCGTGGTGGCGACGGCGGCGGCGGTGAGGGTCACGAACGGGTCCATCACATCGTAATAATGCCGCTTCAACCCCGTCGGCGGCGGCGCGGTCTTGAGGACCTCGGGGATATGCGAATGTTCGCCCGACCAGACGGACTCGAAGCCGCGCTGTTCCAGTTCCCGGCCCAAAGCGCCGGGCGACATCGAGTAGTCGGTGAAAAAGAGCGAGATACCGAATTTCATCCTGGAGATCCTCCTGTCCGCGCAGTCTAGGCGCGGAGGGATCACCCCAGCAACGGCAGCCGCTCCGCGAGGACGAAGGGCGCGCCCGGCCCGGCCTGGGTGAACAGGCAGATATCTTCCACCCGGCGCGGCAGCGCGACGGCGGCGGCGAAATGAGCCTGCGCGGCCGGCAGCCAGACCGCGCGTTCTGCCGCGCTCAGGCGGCGCGTCAGGGTCATGTGGAAAAACCAGGTCTCGAACACATAGGGGTAACCCCAGCGCACCAGCATCGCGTCCTGGTCCGGCGTCAGGGGAGATCGTCTGCGGCGGGCCAGCTCCTCCGCCGGTGGCGGCGCCCGGAACCCATCCAACCCGGCGACGCAGGCATCCGCCAGGCCCTGTAGCTCAGGCGAGGCAACCGTTTCCCGCAGCGCCAGAAACCCATGCAGGTCCATCACGGCCAGAGGCGGCAGATCGAACGGCTTCAAGCGTGCCGCCAACGCGGTCGCGGCCGCCAACAGGCTCGCCCAGTTCCGGCCCGCCGCCAGCCGCATCGGCGGCTTCAAGGTCGCGTGGAAGCCGTAAGACCGCGCATCGGCGGTGATCGCGGCCATCTCCGCCAGATCGGGTTGCCGCGCCGGCGCGTTGGTCACGGGATCCCGGCCCAGCCAGGCCGTGCTCGCCGCGAACAACGGATCATCGGCGGTGGGCGCGTAATAGACCCCAACCCGCATGCCGGAGGCCGTGCTCAAATCACCCGCACCCCGCCGCACCAGACCTGGCGCACCACCGGCAGGTTCTCATGCAGCCGCACCCGCGCCACATCCGCCCGGCACCACAGCGCCAACCGCCCGCGATCCTGCAAGCCGCCCATCCGCGCTGGCACATCGGTTACCATCCGCACCGCCGCCGGCAGCGACATATTCTTGGTGCGGGCGCAGAGGAATGCCGCCTCCACCAGGCTCGGCGGCACGTAGTCGGAGGCAAAAGCATCCACCGCCCCCGCATCGATCAAATCCGACGCCGAGACATTCCCCGAATGCGACCCACCCCGCACGATGTTCGGCGCGCCCGCGATCACCTGCATCCCCGCTGCCTTCGCGGCCTTCGCCGCGAGCAGAGTCACCGGGAACTCGCTGATGGTGATGCCATCGGCGATATTCTCGGCGATTTCTTCCTCGGTCCGGTCGTCGTGGCTGGCGATGGGCACATCCCGCGGCCGCGCCATGTCCAGCAGCGCCTTGCGGTTCGGCCCGCGCAGCCGCGCCCGCTGGTCCTGCAGTTCCTTGATCCGGCGTTCGATCGTGGCCTCATCAACGCCGCCGTCGCGGCGGATTTTGCGGTAGTAGTCCATATTGGCGTACTGCCCGACGCCGGGGCTGTGATCCATCAGGCTGATCATCCGCACCAGCCGATGCCCCACCACGGGCTCGGTCAGTTCCAGCGTATCCGCCGCCGGCACTTCGCAGCGCAGATGCAGATAATGCTCCACCTTTAGCACCCCCGCCGGCCCGAGCGCGTCCAGATCCGCCACACCCTCCCGAAACGTGCGGATGCGGTCCTTTTCGAAGCCGAGATCGCCCAGGCACAGCGCGTCGAAAATCGTCGTCACACCGGCGGCGGCGCATTGCGCGTCATGCGCCACCATGGCCGACTTCGAGGGCCAGCGCGATGTCGCGCGCGGCTGCACCTGGCGTTCGAGGTTGTCGGTATGCACATCGACGATGCCCGGGATCAGATAATCCCCCTGCATATCGATCGCGCCCGGCAATGACGAATTGCCGCGGTCCAGCCCGACGATGGTCGCGCCCTTGAAGGCGATGGTGCCATGCACGGTCTCATCCGGCAGCACCAGCACGGCGTTGGTCAGAACGGTTTCGGGGTCCATGAACGCGGTCATGCGGCCTCTCGGATCGGGGTCAATGGGAACAGGCGATCCGCGATGGCGTCGCGGACGGCGGCGTCATGGCAGATGGCGATGATGGCGGTGCCGCGGGTCTTGGCTTCGGCGATCATGGATACCACGACCCCGCTGTTCTCCGCATCCAACGACGCCGTCGGTTCGTCAAGCAGCAGGATCGGGTGGGCGGCGATGAAACCGCGTGCGAGGTTCACCCGCTGCTGCTCCCCACCCGAGAACGTCGCCGGCGGAATGCCATGCAATCGGCGGGGGATGTTCAGCCGCAGCAGCAACGCCGCCGCCTGCTCCCGCGCGGCATCGATGGCGATGCCCCGGCTGGCCAGCGGTTCGGCCACGATATCGAGCGTGGAGACTCGCGGCACCACCCGCAGGAACTGGCTGACATAGCCGAGGGTTTCATGCCTGACCGCCAGCACGACGCGCGGTTCGGCGCTCGCGATATCGACCATCTCGCCGTCGTGGCGAACCAGAATCCGCCCGGCCTCGGCCCGGTAATTGCCATAGAGGCTGCGCATCAGCGTCGACTTCCCCGCACCCGAGGGGCCAGACAGCACGACGCACTCGCCGGCATGGACCTCCAGATCGATGCCGGTCAGCACCGGCAGCTGCATGCCACCCCGCAGATGCAGGGTGAAGGTTTTTGCCAGGGATTCGGTGCGAAGCATGGGGGGATTGGTCATCGAGATGTCCCCCTATTGGCCGCGCCCCGCGAACCACGCCCCCCACCCGTCATCCCCGGGCTTGTCCCGGGGACCAATCGCGGCAATGGCGGAAACCTTGGTCCCCGGGACA
>CAIUPC010000748.1 GCA_903900905.1 uncultured Acetobacteraceae bacterium | reverse complement strand
CCGATGCCCAGTCGGGGAGGAATTCACGGGCAACCGTCATTCTCTGGATGGACAAGCCAAACCCAATCCCCAAGGGCCGCGACCATTCCGGCATTGCGAAGCTTCGGAAACACGGATCGGAATGCTCGTTCGCGGCTCTCTGAATTATCTGAACCTGACAGGTGTCGGGTCTCGCACTCCGTTCGCCAAGATGCGAGCTTCACCCCGGACATTGCAGCGGTCGGAAAGCCGTCGGCACTTGGTAACGGTTCCTTCTCCCGCGCCAACAGGTCATAAAGAAAGCCCAGTGCCGTCCGCTCCTGTGGTGCCAATTTCGGCCCCTTGGCTCGGCTCCCTTCCACCGGATAGGCGACGGGGGCGGTAATGGGATCGCCGTCTTCATCGGTGCCCAGCGTGACAGCCCGGATTTCAAACGTGATTACGCCATCCGAGGGGCCGTTGCGGTTCTTCGTCATCCCCGCTCGGATCGTCCCGTCTGTCTCCCGCGACAGGGAAAGCGTCACGTCCGCGTCGCCGTGCAACAGCCCATGCCCGCGCGGCGTGCTGGTATCGCCTTTGGGGACGTGGTGGAGCAGCACCACTGCCACCCCGTGCGACGCAATCAAATCGCGGGCAAACGAAACCACATCGCCCATACCTCCCGGTCCCGCATCATTCTCTTTCAGGCCCGGAAACCCCGCCGCGATGGTGTCGATGATTACGACGGAAGGGCCGAAATTAGCGATGCGTGCTGTTAGCTCCCCCTTGTGGGGGCTGTCCGGGTTCATGAGGTCGAACGGGCCATCGGGCAAAAGCAGGTCGGGCGTATCGCCGAATTCCTGCCGCAACGCCGCGATACGCTGGCGCATGCCGTGCGGGTCTTCGCATGCGATATACAGAACGCGACGTTGCCGGACGCGGCGCCCGAATATCTCACTCCCTTGCGCGATGGCGTAACCGAGGCGGGGCGCCAGACAAGATTTCCCCATTCCCGGCCCGCCGAAAATCAGCATCAGATCGGCCGGTGCCAAAAGTCCCTTGACGATGTAGCCACGCGGTTCCGCCGCTGCGCACTCGGCAGGGGTCAACCACCGGATCGCGCGCTTGAGCCGTTCCGCCCGGTTCCGGGCCGCGTCGGCGGCGTCCCCCATAGTGCTCATGAGCGAGCCTCAATTTTAAGCGGTCGCTCGGCGCCCTTGGTTAGCCCCCAGGCAATTGTCGCAGTCGCGTTTGCTTCGTCCACTGCGTGCCCTCCCGCCGTCTTCACGGCATCCAGGAGCGCGGTGCTGGCCTCGTCTTGGGAAATGCCAGCCGCCAGTCTCAGGCGCCCCACCGTGAGCGCAGCGCCCAGCAAACGGGCGTGGCGCTGCCCTTCGGGTGCCATGCGGACGCGGAACAGCACCTCCGCCAGCTTGGGGAGCACGCCGCACGCCGCTACCGTGGTGACTGGTGAAGCGCTCCGGTGCGGGGCGGGCGGGGACAGGTCGGGCACCGGGAGGATTTCCGACCCTGGCAGCCGCAACAGCCGCACGGAGCAGGGATTGGCCACGCCACGGGCCAGAACCGGTGCAGCGGTATAAATCGGCTGCACCGCGCGAAACACGGCAGGGTCAACCGGCGCCTGTCGCAACCACCGCTTGGCCTCGGCCCCTGATACCGGGCGGGCCAGCCAATACCATAGACGCAGCCGAGCACCCGGCTTGAACCCGTGCCCGCCAGTCGCCTGGACGATGCAACTTGCCTGCCTGAATGCTGGCGGCAGGCTCGCCAGCGCCAAGGCCGCGCATTGTGCCAGGTCATGCGTGGGCACGCTGTCGGGCCGGGGCACTGCGTCCATATCCAGCGCCAGCCAATGGCGTGGCACCTCCCGGAAACACGCGGGATCGCCTGTTTCGCGATCAGGGTGCAGCAAGCGCCGGACATGGCGGCACGCTGCCGGGTCAATCGGCTCCCCCCGTATCACGGCACAATCGGCGCGGGGTGCGAGGCGGCAGAGCAAGCTTTCCAGGTCGGCTAACCCGCCAACCCGGCACACTTCGAAATCGAACCACTTGCCCGCCGTGTAGCCGAGAATGACACCATTCGCCTGGATCAGCTTGGCGAGGCGCCCACCGCGCGACCGCAACACGGTCACATGATCGGCGGCGGTCATTGCGGCACCTGCTGGCGCAAATTAAAAATCGGCATCGGATTTCTCCAAAGCCGTCGGTCCGTGCTGGCAACTCCACTCAATCGGTCGTAATATCGGCAGTGTCATCCGCCTAATACGCCGCCGGTTTCCGCCAGTCGGAGCCGGCGGTTTTACTGAGTGAACCGCAGGGTTGCGGTGAGGATCAGCAACGCCAGCGGCTCTGCCAGGGGAATTATGAATAGCGCCCAGGCCGATGGCAGGCCGGCGGTCACGCGGCACCTGTAGGGGCTGCCCGGCAGGCTTCCAAAGCCGCACGCAGTTCCGAGCGGCGCCAGCGCGGGCAGCGGGGGGAGACATAGAACGCGGCGGGGACCCGGCCAGCGGCCACGTCGCGCCAAAAAGTCGAGAGGGCTTGACCACGCTCGGCAGCAGCCTCGGCTGCAGTCAGCAGCGGGTCGGCGGGGATGTATTCGGGTTTGCGGCGTGCACGCTTGCCGCGTGCGGGGATACAGATAACGGGTTCCATCGGGACACCTCCGAATGCGTTGGGGTCCGAGAGTATCTATGTCACGCCGCGATCAATCCGCGCGCCTAATGCGCGAAACTAAGCCTAACCGGAGTTTCGCTCATGGGCTGCCGCGTATAGCTTAGTAAGTCTAGCTCGTATGGTCTGTGGGTGGGTTGGTGTGTCCGGGTCCCCTGCGTGTTCTGAGCACCAGTTCTCCATATGCGCTTGAAGTCTTTGGCGATCCTCGTCTCCAAAACCATTTTTCTCACACCAGATAGCCACCTCGATCCAAAAAGCGTCCCAATCCCGGGTTGTTGGTCGGCCGCCTCCGCTGCGTTTTGATCTCGATTTCAAACTACCTGCGGCAACAGTCCCTGCACTTGTCGCTTCGGCTTGAGGGCCACGATTACCGCGCCAGTCTGGACTCCTGCTAAATTGCGATTGGTCAAGCGCTGCCATCACATCCGCCCAGAAGATGTAAATCTGATGATCGTGCAACCTGCCAGTGTTCCAGTGCACAAGTAGCCAATCCGCTAGCGAAAGCCACTGCGGCTCATTGAACACCTCAATGACGCTGGTCTCGGTCATTTCCCCCGACAGAACTTCAGGCGCCCCGAGGACGGCGGCCCTAATCGCGCACATCTCCAGTTGGGGACGGAGAAGGCTGACAGCGTCTGCCGGCGGGATGCCCGTCTCACGTTGAACGTTTTGTAGCAATTCACTCAGGGCTACAAAGGCGGGATTGGCCCCGGCCCATAGGTCAGAAAACGCCACGTCCGCTCTCCAAAGCAAACTCCGATAGATGCAGTAAGACGGCGGGGCGACCCGGTCGGAGTTCCGAGCATTCGGTCGCGACTCCTAGCCCCGCCAATCGGATCATACCATCCCGAGCAGCGGCGCAGTCACCCCAATCGTGCCGTCACCGCTCGGAGAGGAAGATCGGTATTCGGTAGCGGCGCTCAGCGCGAGTGCGTGTAAAACAGCGTGCAAAACTTTCCAGATTCCGGGGGTAAACAACGTCCAAAAGTTTCCACCCTGGCTCATGCGATGATCTGGCTTTTCCGCTGGAGAATCTGGGGTGTTGCTCATGGACATGATTGCCAAAATCCGCCGCCGTCACCCTCCGTGGCTTATTTGCGGGTATGACGTGCTAACTGCTCACATGATGCACTGTTAGGGCTGCAAGAAACCAATTAAGGCAAATCGACCCAAGCAATCCGATGCCCGCTATCATTTGCAGTGTGTCACCAGCAAGAAATTCTACTCTTGACATGCAATCGTTGGGGGAGAGTAGAGGGGGTTGGGGGGG
>CAIUPC010000747.1 GCA_903900905.1 uncultured Acetobacteraceae bacterium | reverse complement strand
GTTAGCGCCTATGGGGCTTGTCCCGGGGATGACGTAAGGGGGGCGCAGCGGCGACGGCGGGTGGCGGGATTGGGACATCAACACCCCCATAACCACCCGCGGATACCAGCCCCGCGCCATCCCCCCTTGCAATCCCGCGCCCGCACCAACACCATCCAGGCCGCGAAAGGAGAGCCAATCATGGCGCATGGAACGGTATTTATCGACGGCGAGTCCGGCACGACCGGCCTGGGAATCCGGGAGCGGCTGCTTGCCATCCCCGAAGTCACGCTGAAGAGCCTGCCGTCCGAGCGACGCCGTGACCCCGCCGCGCGCCGTGACCTCATGGCCGAAGTGGATCTGGTGGTGCTCTGCCTGCCCGATGATGCGGCCAAGGACTCCTCGGCCATGGCGGCCAGCCTGGGCAATGCCGCGCCCAAGGTGCTGGACGCCAGCACCGCACACCGGGTTGATCCGGATTGGGTCTATGGTTTCGCGGAAATGCTGCCCGGCCAGGCCGAGCGGATCGCCGCGGCGAAGAACGTCGCCAATCCCGGCTGCTACCCGACCGGTGGCATCGGCCTGATCCGGCCGCTGGTCGATGCGGGGATCCTGCCGCTCGATTACCCCATCACCATCAACGCCGTGTCCGGCTATTCCGGCGGCGGCAAGGCGATGATCCAGGACCATGAAAGCACCGGCGGCCCGGCCTTCGAACTCTATGGCCTGAAGCTGGAGCACAAGCATGTCCCGGAAACCCAGCTCTATGGCGGGCTGACCCGCCGGCCGATCTTCGTGCCATCCGTGGGGCACTACCGGCAGGGGATGCTGGTGTCGATTCCGTTGCACCTCGATACGCTGATCGGCAAGCCGACCGGCGCCGATCTGCGAGCGGTGCTGGAAGAGCGCTATGCCGGCGCCCGTCTGGTCAAGGTCATGCCGCCCCAGGCCGATGGCAAGCTGGAGCCGGAGGCGCTGAACGACACCGACATCCTTGAACTCTATGTCCATGCCAACGAGACCCACCGCCAGGCCATTCTGGTCGCGCGGCTGGACAATCTCGGCAAGGGCGCGTCCGGCGCGGCGGTGCAGAATATCGGCCTGATGCTCGGCCTCGGCGCATGACCGATCTGCCCTATGGCGGTTTCGGACCGATCTTCGAGTATGAGGGTATCATCCCGAAGATCGCCCCCGATGCCTTCATCGCCCCGACGGCGGCGGTGATTGGCGATGTCGAGGTCGGGTCCGAAAGCGGCATCTGGTTCCACTGCCTGGTGCGCGGCGACATGGGCATCATCCGGATCGGTGCACGCACCAATATCCAGGACGGCACCGTGATCCATGTCGATTCCGGCGGCATGGACACGCATATCGGCGACGACGTGACGGTGGGCCATAACGCGGTCATCCATGCCTGCACGCTGAAGAACCGCGCCTTCGTGGGGATCAGCGCGACGGTGCTGGACGGCGCGGTGATCGAAGAAGGCGGCATGCTCGGCGCCGGTGGGATGCTGACGCCGGGGAAGGTGATCGGGCCGAATGAGCTATGGACCGGTTCGCCTGCGAAATTGCGGCGGGTGATGGATGCGGACGAGCAGGAGAAATTCGCCCGCAATGCCAGGGTCTACCGGGATCTGGCGCTGCGGTTCCGGACCCGCTTCCGGTCAGTCCAGCCGTAGCACCATCATGATATCGTCAACGAACCGGTCTCCAACCCTCAACGCCCGTTCCTCAACCCCGAAGACCTGAAAACCAAGCCCGCGGTAGAGCCGCTCTGCCGGGGCGTTGCCGACGCTGACATGCAGTTGCAGGGTTAGCAGGCCCGCCGACCGGGCTTCCTGGATGACGCGTTCGACCAGGCTCCTTGCGAGCCCGCCGCCGCGGTTCGCGGGATCGACATAAATTCCCACCAGCAGCCCTTTGTGGCGCAGCTTCTGGCGGTCGGACACAACAAGTCCGGCGATCCCAACCAGCGCCTCATCGACAAATCCGCCGAACGTGGCCCCGGGTGGGGACTGGATCATCCGCGCATAGCTGGCGAGGTCCTCGGCCCGTTCGTCTTCATAGGCGCTGCTGAATGCCTCGGGATGCAGACGCAGTGCTTCCAGCCGAACCGTCCTATAGGCCAGTAAATCGGCGGCGATCAGCCGGCGGATGACGGCGGGAGTCAGGTCAGTGCCTCGGCGATCCGGGCGGCCAGGCGGGCGGCGACCGCCTCCTTCGCCAGGCGCGGCCAGGTCTCAACCCCGGCGGCGCTGATCAGGTGAACCGCGTTCTCCGCCCCGCCCATGATGCCGGTTTCGGGGGACACGTCGTTGGCCACGATGAAATCGGCGTTCTTGCGCACCAGCTTGCCCTGCGCATTGGCCAGCAGGTCGTCGGTCTCGGCCGCGAAGCCGACCACCAGACGCGGCCGGTTTGGCCCGGCGGCGGCGATGGTGGCGAGGATGTCGGGGTTGGGAATCAGCGCCAGCGCCGGGGCGGCGGCGCCTGGCTGCTTCTTGATCTTGCCGTCCGAGGCATTGGCCACCCGCCAGTCGGCCACGGCGGCGGCAAAGACGGCGGCATCGGCCGGTAGCGCGGCCTGGCAGGCGTCCAGCATCTCCCGCGCGCTTTCGACGCGGTGGACGGATACGCCGGAGGGATCGGGCACCGAGACCGGCCCGCTGATCAGCGTCACCCGCGCGCCCAGTGCCGCCAGCGCGGCGGCAATCGCATGCCCCTGCCGCCCCGACGACCGATTCGCAATATAACGCACCGGATCGATCGGCTCATGCGTCGGGCCGGAGGTCACGATCACATGCCGCCCGTCCAAAGGCCGGGCAGGCGGGGCCAGCAAGGCCTCGATCGCGGTGAGGATCGCGGGCGGCTCAGACATCCGGCCTGGGCCGAACTCGTTGCAGGCCATCGCGCCCTCATCCGGCCCAATGACCTGAACGCCGCGCGCCGCCAGGGACTTCATATTGGCCTGGGTCGCGGGATGCAGCCACATCCGCACATTCATCGCCGGTGCCACCAACACCGGCTTGTCGGTCGCCAGCAACACGGTGGAGGCCAGATCGTCTGCCAGCCCGGCCGCCATCTTCGCCAGAATATTCGCCGTCGCCGGCGCCACCACCACCAGATCGGCTGAGCGGGAGAGCTGGATATGCCCCATCTCACTCTCATCGGTCAGGGAGAACAGTTCGCGGTAGACCTTGTTCTCGCTCAGCGCCTGCAGCGACAGCGGGGTCACGAACTGGCCGCCATGATCGGTCAGGACGCAGGTCACGCCATGGCCGGATTTGCGCAGCAGCCGGATCAGTTCCAGTGCCTTGAAGGCGGCGATACCGCCGGCGATGATCAGCAGAACCCGTTTCACAGTCTCCACCCCGCATGGATGGCGGCGATGCCGCCGGAGAGGTTGCGCACGCTCACCCGCGCGAAGCCGGCTTGCCGCATCATCGCGGCAAGACGCGCCTGATCCGGGAAGGTGCGGATGCTTTCGGCCAGATATTGGTAGCTGTCGCCATCCTTGGCCACCCATTGGCCAATCCGCGGCAGCGCCTTGAACGACCAGGCGTCATAGATGGGGGTCAGGGCGGCCACCTGGACCTTGGAGAACTCCAGACACAGGAACCGCCCGCCGGGCTTCAGCACCCGCCGCGCCTCGGCCAGCACCGCGTCCTTATCGGTGCAATTGCGCAGACCAAAGGCGATGGAGACCCGGTCCACGCTACGATCCGGCAAGGGCACGCGCTCGGCATCGACGACCAGGAAAGCGATATCCCCCACCAGGCCCTTGTTCATCGCCCGATCGCGTCCCACCGAAAGCATGGCGGGGTTGATGTCCGACAGCAGCACCTTGCCGCCGCCCTGCCCAAGCCAGCCGAAGCTGATATCGCCCGTGCCGCCGGCGAGATCGAGCAGCTGGTGATGCGGGCGGGGATCGAGGTCACTGACGAAGATATGCTTCCACACCCGGTGCACGCCGAGCGACATGATGTCGTTCATCAGGTCGTATTTCGGGGCGACGCTTTCGAAAACGGCGCGCACCATGCCGGCCTTCTCGGCGCGGGGGACGCTGCGATAGCCGAAATCGACGCTGTCTGTCGTGGAGGTTGGGTTGTCGCTCATGGAGCCACTCTATAGCGTGCCCGACCATGCCGGAACTCCCCGAAGTCGAAACCGTGATGCGCGGCCTGGCCGCCCGTTTAGAGGGGCGGGTGATCACCCGCGCCTTGGTCAACCGCCCCGATCTGCGCTGGCCAATGCCGCCGAACCTCGCGGCCCGGATGACCGGCGCGCGGGTGCTGGGGTTTCGCCGGCGCGCCAAATACATCCTGATGCGGCTGGATGGCGGCGACTCGGTGATAATCCATCTCGGCATGTCCGGGCGCATGCTCATCGGCCCGAACCGGCCGAATCAGGAAACCCTGCACGAGCATGTCGTGCTCGAAACCGACGAAGGCTGGCGGGTCGGCTTTGTCGATCCCCGCCGCTTCGGCTCCATCGACCTGGTGCCGACAGCGCAGGAGGACGCCCATCGCCTGCTGGCCGGCCTGGGGCCGGAGCCACTGGGGGCGGAATTCAGCGTCGCCTCCCTGTCCGAAGCCCTGGCGGGCAAACGCACCCCGATCAAGAGCGCGCTGCTGGATCAACGCAATGTTGCGGGGTTGGGGAATATTTATGTCTGTGAGGCACTGTACAGAGCTAAAATATCCCCACTTCGCTCCGCCGACAGCATACCCGGTGCCCGCGCCAAACGGCTGGTGCCGGAAATCAAGGCCACATTGACCGAAGCCATCGCCGCCGGTGGCTCGTCTTTGCGCGACTATGTGCAACCCGATGGCGAACTCGGCTATTTCCAGCACGCCTGGAAAGTCTACGGGCGGGAGAATGAGCCCTGCCCAACCTGCCCCGGCCCCCCGGCCTGCGACGGGATCAAACGCGTCACGCAAGCGGGGCGATCGACGTTCCATTGCCCCAGGGTGCAGCGGTAGCTAAAACCGCCCGGAAAACCGGGAGCACCTGCCATGGCCGCCTATGAAAACATCCTCGTCGAAACCCAGGGCCGCGTCGGCCTGATCCGCCTCAACCGGCCGCAGGCGCTGAACGCCCTGTGTGACGCGCTGGTGCGCGAGCTGGGCGAGCAGCTGATGGCATTCGACGCCGACAAGGGAATCGGCGCTATCGTGATCACCGGCAATGAGCGCGCTTTCGCCGCCGGCGCCGATATCAAGGAAATGCGCGACCGCACCAATCCGGACGCCATGATGGAAGATTTCATCGGCAGCGGCTGGGAAGCGGTGCTGAAGGTGAAGAAGCCGGTGATCGCCGCGGTGGCCGGATTCGCCCTCGGCGGCGGCTGCGAACTGGCGATGATGTGCGACATGATCATCGCCGCCGACACCGCCAAATTCGGCCAGCCGGAGATCAATCTCGGCGTCATCCCCGGCGCCGGCGGCACCCAGCGCCTGACCCGCGCGGTGGGCAAGTCCAAAGCCATGGACATGATTCTGACCGCGCGGATGATGGATGCGGCGGAAGCCGAGCGCGCCAATCTGGTCTCACGCGTGTTCCCGGCCGACACCATGCTGGACGAGGCGATGAAAATCGCCGCCCGGATCGCGTCCATGTCCCCGGTGGCGACGCAGTTCGCCAAGCAGGCGGTGAACCGGTCGTATGAAATGACACTGGTCGAAGGCGTGCGACATGAACGCGCGCTGTTCCTGTCGATGTTTGGCACGCCTGATCAAAAAGAAGGCATGGCGGCATTCGTGGAGAAGCGGAAGCCATCTTTTAACCACGGCTGATGCAAACGCGGGCAAACCAGTTTTGATCGAGCCGCGCTTCGTCTGCCCACCGCCTGTGATGCGAAGCGCGGAATAGTTTCATTTTTAACAGGGCCGCGCCCCGTGGCGCGGCCGCCCGTGATCCAGGGCGTCAGCAGGCGCATGGCCAAAGAAAGTCTTTCTATGCCTATATAATTGAATAAACTCGCTTATTCTATTTTGCAGCAAACTTCATCCAGAATTCACACCCTGCGTTGTCGTCTTTTAACGGAAAATTACCGCCAACTTTCACGCCGCATTGCACAATATTATCACTCGCGCACCCAGGACCGCTCAGGTAAGGTATAAATTATGATATTCAGTAATTATTATATGCCTTGCCCCCGGAAAGCCGCTATCCTGCGGCATGCCCAATCCGGTGCGGCGGCAGGCTGGAAAGGCGGACCCATTTTCCCGCAACCACGGGCCCAGCAACCACGGG
>CAIUPC010000746.1 GCA_903900905.1 uncultured Acetobacteraceae bacterium | reverse complement strand
TCGTCATGGCGGTACCTGTCCTTCAACGGCAGGATACCAGCGGAGGCTCCCACATGACCACCCAGTCCAAAATCGGGGACTCGCCCAGGCGGCGGGAGGACGCCCGCTTCGTCACCGGCAACGGCGCCTATCTTGACGATCTGCGCTTCGAGGGCCTGACCCATGCGGTGATCCTGCGCTCCCCCCACGCCCACGCGCGGATCGACCGCATCGATACCGGCGCGGCGTCCAAAGCCCCCGGCGTGCTGGCGGTGCTGACCATCGCCGAGGCCGAGGCGGACGGGTTGCAGCCAATGCGCCCCTCGGTCGAAGCGAACCTCCAGACCGGCGAGCCCTTCGCCTTCCTGCCGCAGCCGCTGCTGGCGCGCGGCAAGGTGCGTTTTGTCGGCGAACCGGTGGCCCTGATCGTCGCGGAAACCCGCGCCCAGGCCCTGGATGCGGCCGAACTCGTCGCGGTCGATTACGCACCGCTACCCGCTGTGACCTCGCACCAGGCCGCCCGCGCCCCCGGCGCGCCGCTGGTCGCGGAGGAGGTCCCGGGCAATGTCTGCCTGGACTGGCGGGCCGGCGACACCGAAGCCGTCGATGCCGCCTTCGCCGGCGCGGCGCACCGTGTGACCATGCCCTTCATCAACCACCGCATCGTCACCAACCCGATGGAACCGCGCGGCGTCGTCGGGGCTTACGAGGACGACCGCTACAGCGTCCATCTGTCGAGCCAGAACATCCACGGCAACCGCGACTCCACCGCCCGCTGGCTGGGCACCACGCCGGACAAGGTGCGCTTCATCGCCCCCGATGTCGGCGGCGGCTTCGGCGCTAAGAATTTCACCTATGCCGAACACGCACTGATCCCCTGGGCCGCCCGCCGGGTCGGCCGCCCGGTGAAATGGATTTCGACACGCAGCGAAACCTTCCTGTCCGATCACCAGGCCCGCGATCACCATGCCGAGGCGACGTTGGCCCTCGATGCGGACGGCACCTTCCTGGCGCTGCGCGTCACCAGCACCGCCAATATCGGCGCCTACATGGCCGGCGGTGCAGGCGGGCTGCAGACTTTCCAATATGTGCATCTGCAAGGCACCATCTACGACATCAAGGCCATCGAGATCCTGGTCTCCGCCGTGCTGACCAATGCCACGCCCATCGGCGTCACCCGCGGCCCGGGCTTCGCCGAGACCGGCAATATCCTGGAACGCATCATCGACGTCGCGGCTCGCCAATGCGGCTTCGATCGGGCCGAACTGCGCCGCCGCAACATGGTGCGCAGCATGCCCATGACCAACGCCTTCGGCTTCGTCGTCGATAGCGGCCAATTCCTGGAAACCTTCGACCGCGCCATGATCGCGGCCGACAAAACGGGCTTCCCCGCCCGCCGCGCCGCCAGTGAGGCCGCGGGCAAGCTGCGCGGCTTCGGCTTCGCCTGCCATATCAAGGGCACCGGCGGCTCCCCGCACGAGAACGTCGATATCCGGTTTGAGGCCGATGGCACGGTATCCCTGATCACCGGCACCCAGACCATCGGCCAGGGGCACGAGACCACCTTCCCGCAGATCCTCGCGCACCGGCTGGGGGTGCCGAATGCGCTCATCCATCTGCGCCAGGGCGACACCGACCTGATCCCAACCGGCGGCGGCCATGGCAGCTCCCGCGCCACTTATATGGGCGGCACCGCGATGTGGCGGGCCTCGGACACGATCATTCAGAAAGGCACGGTCATCGCCGCCAAAGCCCTGGACGCGGCGCCCGACGACATAAGCTTCGAGGACGGATTGTTCTTCGTCGCCGGCACCAACCGCTCCATCGGCATTCTGGACGTCGCGGCCCTGGCGCGGTCGGCCAACACGCCGCTCGATACGTACCATCACTGGACCCGCGACGCGATGACCTTCCCCAACGGCACCCATGTGGTGGAGGTCGAGATCGACCGCGACACCGGCCGCGTCACGCTGGATCGCTACACCGCCGTCGATGATTACGGCGTGCTGGTGAACCCGATGGTCGCCTCCGGCCAGGCGCATGGCGCGATGGCGCAGGGCAGCGGCCAGGCACTGATGGAGCAGGCGGTCTACGACCCCGACAGCGGCCAGCCCGTCGCGGCTTCCTTCATGGATTACGCCCTGCCGCGCGCGGCCGATCTGCCGTCGTTCGACCTGTCGTTCAACGGCACGGAATGCACCACCAACCCGCTGGGTGTGAAAGGCGCCGGGGAGGCCGGGGCCGTCGGCGGTTTCCCCGCCATCGCCAATGCGGTGCTCGACGCCCTGACCCCATTCGGGGTGATAGGCTTCGACGGTCCCGCCACCCCCTTCCGCATCTGGCGCGCCATGCGCGACGGAGTCTGATCGGCATGGATCAGGCCACCACGCTCCTCGCAGCCGCGGATGCCCTGCAGGAGGACGGCAAATTCGCCGCCGCCATCGTGCAATACCACCAGGCCCTGGCGCTCGATCCCGGCCGCTACCTGGCCTGGTATGGTCTTGGCTGCGCGCTGCAATCCGCCGGCGCTTTCGCCGATGCCGCCGCTGCCTTGCGCAAAGCCGTCGCCCTCTGGCCGGACGCTTTGCCGGCCCGCGCGACGCTGGGGGAGGCGCTCTACGCGCTCGGCCGGGTCACCGAATCCAACCAGGAATACGAGCGCATCGTTCGCGACGGCAACGGCGAGATCAAATCGCTCGCCCTTGGCAACATCGCCTGCTCGGCGCCCAACGATCCGGCGATGGGCAACGCCGCCATTCTGGCCGCGCGCAAGGCCTGGATCGCGGCGGAAGCGGCGGCCGTCAAACCCCTCCGCACTCCGGCCCGCCGGCGGCCGGAGAAGCTGCGGATTGGCTATCTCGGCGCGTTTTTCGGGTCGAAGAACTGGATGAAGGGCTATATGGGCGTCATCAACGCCCATGATCGCGACCGGTTTTCGGTCTATTTGATCGCGGATCGGACGATGCCCTCGGCGGAGTCCGGGTATCGCGATCACGCCGAGGACCATATCTGGGATGTGACCGGCGTGCCCAATGCGAAGCTCGCGGGCATCATTGCCGACGCGAAGCTGGATGTGCTGGTCGATCTCAACGGCTACAGCTTTCAACGGCGCCTGCCGCTGCTGCTGTATCGGGCCGCGCCGGTGCAATTCTCCTGGGTGGGCATGTATGGCACCACCGGTATCGCCCGCCTGGATGGGGTCATCGGTGATGCCGCGGTGCTGCCGAAGGCGGAGGACGCATTCCACGCCGAACCC
This sequence comes from uncultured Acetobacteraceae bacterium, assembly GCA_903900905.1. GTDB lineage: Bacteria > Pseudomonadota > Alphaproteobacteria > Acetobacterales > Acetobacteraceae > Rhodopila. The sequence continues at coordinate 3,915 of CAIUPC010000746.1, read as the reverse complement.
GTCCGCCGCGTGCGCCACACCTATCTGCCCTTCGACATGTTTTATCCCGTGCCGGACGTGGTGCCACCGCCCTGCCTCGCGAGCGGGCATGTGACGTTCGGCAGCCTCGCTTCGGCGTATAAGATCACCGATCAGGTCGTCGCTGCCTGGTCGCGCATCGTGCGCGGGGTGCCAGGTGCGCGCCTGCTGCTGCGCAATCGGGCGCTGGATCAGGCCTGCAACCGCGCCGATACCCTGGCCCGGTTCGCCGCCCAGGGCGTTGCGTCAGAGCAGCTGATCCTGGAGGGGGGCGCCGACCACTTCGCGTTTCTTGGGACCTATGACCGGATCGATATCGCGCTGGATGCGTTCCCGTATAACGGCGGCACCACCACGGCCGAGGCGATCTGGCAGGGCGTGCCGATGCTGACCTTCAACGGCGACCGCTGGGCCAGCCGCACCAGCCGCAGCATCCTGAACGCCGCCGGGCTGGGGCATTGCGTGGCAGAGGATGAGGCGGGGTTTGTCGATCTGGCCATCGCGATAGGCCGCGATCCGGCGGCGCTGGCCGAACCCCGCGCCACCCAGCGGGACCGGATCGCGCGCAGCCCGGCTTTCGATGCCCCGGCCTTATGCCGGGAGCTGGAGGCGCTGTATCGCACCACTTTCGCCGCCAAACGCTGACACTCAGGCCGGCTGGGTCATGCCCCCGCGTGCCGGGACGCCGTCGCGCCGCCGGGGCGGGCCGCCGAACAGGATCTGCGCGACACCGGCGCTGAAACCAATGACCACGCCGAACTGCCAGGCCCGGTCGTAGGACCCAAGCGCGTCATAGATCAGCCCGCCGCCCCAGGCGCCCAGGAACGAGCCGGTCTGGTGCACGACGAAGGAGATTCCCAGCAACGTGGCCATGTAGCGGGTGCCAAACATCTCCGCCACCAGACCGCTGGTCAGCGGGATCACCCCCAGCCACAGCATGCCCATGGTGGCGGCGAAGACCAGCGTGGAGGTGGGTGTCGGCGGGGTGACGAAGAAGGCCGCCACGACGATCGCGCGCAGGATGTAGAGAATGCCCAGCAGGATGTATTTTGGGAATTTGCCGCCGAGCCAGCCGGCCACGTACGAGCCCAGAATGTTGACCGCGCCGATAATCGCCAGAGCCTCCGCGCTGAGCATCGGATCGAGGCCGCAGATCGTCAGATAGTTCGGCAGATGCGTGGTCAGGAAGATCAATTGCAGGCCGCAGACGAAGTAGCAGACCGACATCACCAGGAAGCCGCGATGGCGCACCGCCTGGCCCAGGACCTCGCTCATGCTGGCCTTGTTACCGGTCGGGCGCGGTAGCTGGTCCGCCCCGCCGGCCATGAAGGCAACCGGGATCAGCGCGATTGCCAGCACCACGAACAGCATCACCGCGATGTGCCAGTCCTGCCGCGCCAGGATCGACTGCACGGACATCGCCACCACCGGCGTGCCCATCGATCCCACGGCCGAGACGATGCCCAGCATCAGGCTGCGCTTGCCCTCCGGCACCGCGCGGGCGCAGGCGGTCATGGCGAGGGAGGAGGCGTTGCAGGCCATCGCCACGCCAATCAGGCTGCCGGAAATGGCGAGGCCCCATGCCCCGGTGGAGAAAGCCATCATGACGACGCCGGCGAGGTAAACCACCCCGCCGGAGACCATCACCCGCCGCATCCCGTATTTGTCGGCGATCATGCTGACCGGGAATTGCGACAGGCCCCAGACCGCGTTCTGCACCGCGATGGCGAAAGTGAACTGCGCCGCCGACAGGGACAGGTCGTGGGTCACGGGAGTCAGGAACAGGGACAGGCTCTGACGAATGCCCATGCTCAGGGCCATCATCAGAGCCGCACCAATGAGGATGGAGCGGTTAAGCCGGCTCATTGGCGCTGTCCCCCGCTGCGTAATCAATCTGCCTGACTGCCGACCGGTGCTTCTTTGACCGGGTTCGGAATGTGCAGGAACAGCGCGCATACGATCGCGGCCATCAGGCCGAGCGCGCCAAGACCATACAGCCCATACTCGTAGCTGCCGGTGTAGTCCTTGATCACGCCGACATACCAGGGACCGAAGAAGCCCCCGAGATTGCCGATGGAGTTGATCCAGGCCAGCGCCGCGGCCGCGGCCGTGCCGGTCATGAACATCGGCGGCATGGCCCAGAACGGCCCCTTGGAGCCATAGAACCCGGTCGCGGCGATCGACATGCCCACCAGCGCCCACCAGGAACCGAGCGTCTTGCCGGCGATGATCAGACCAACGGTCGACAGGATGCAGGCCACCAGCAGAACCCAGCGGCGATCATTGGTGCGGTCGGAGATATAGCCCATCCCCACCAGCCCGAACGCGCCGAAGATATAGGGCACCATCGTCAGCCAGCCGACGGTCATGTTGTCCGACACGCCCAGCGACTTGATGATCTGTGGGATGAAGAACAGCATGCCCAGGCTTGCGGTCACGATACCGAAATAGTTCAGCGCCAGCAGCAGGACCTTCGGATCGAACATGCCCTGCACGAAGGTGAATTTCTTCACAGACTCCTTGGCTTTGCGTTCAGCCTTAAGCGTCGTGCTGAGCCAGTCCTTTTCCTCCCGCGTCAGGAAGGTGGCTTGCTCCGGCGTGTCGGTCATGACGAACAGCGTCAGGAGGCCGATCAGCACCGTGGGAATGGCTTCGGCGATATACATCACCTGCCAGCCATGCAGGCCGAACAGCCCCTCCAGGCTCAGCAGCGCAGTGGAAATCGGCGAACCCGCCGCCACCGCGATGGGCAGCCCCACGAGGAAGCCCGACATGATGCGTGCATGGTGGTAGGTCGGGAACCAATAGGTGAAATAGAGCAGGATGCCGGGGAAGAAGCCCGCTTCGGCGATACCTAACAGAAAGCGCACCGCGCCGAAGCTGGTGGGCCCAACGACCATGGCGGTGCAACCCGCGAGGATGCCCCAGGAAATCATAATCCGGGCGATCCAGAGTCGGGCGCCGACTTTTTCCATGATGATGTTGCTGGGAACCTCAAATATGAAGTAGCCCCAGTAAAAGGTCCCAAGCCAGAAACCGTACTCCGTGGCGGAAATATGTAGATCCCCGCGCATGGTCAGCGCCGCGAAGCTGACATTGATGCGGTCCACGTAAGCGAGGAAATAGCTGAGTACGGCAAACGGCAGCAGGCGGAGATAGACCTTCCGCATGGCCGATTTTTCGACGGCTTGGTTCAAGTTTGCCTCCTATAGGGTCCGGGGCGATTGAAATTGACCACACCAGACCAGGGTTTGATTTATTGAGGGCGGACCTTAGGCGAGATGGGGGCAGTGGGGCAATCCGTGACTCGATCAACGCATTCTCCGTCATCGCGGCGTGAACCCTCTGGTATTCGAATAGAGCCGAAGGATTGACTTCATGCCATCGCAAGGTCAGCGTCAGCCCATTGAATGCCGTATCGGTCCGCTGGGTATTAGCGCCATGAACAGAGCGAGGTATTTTTCGTTCCACACCCTTAAGCGTGGCGCTCCGCGGGCAGCGGTCTTGTATTTCAATCCGATGTCCGGTTCATCGTGCTGCATCTGGCGCTGATCGGTGGTGTCGCCCTGTCCTTCAATGGACAGGATGTGCCACTGGCCAATCGCAAGGCCCGGGCGATGCTGGCCTTCCTCGCGCTGAATGACCAACCGAATGAGCGGCGGGAGCGGCTCAGCGGCTTGTTGTGGAGCGAATCGGACCAAGGCCGCGCCAGTGCCACGCTGCGTCAGGCGGTGCTTGAAACCCATCGCGCGTTGCAATCCGCCGGCTGTGACGTTCTGATCCGGGAGCGCCTGACCGTCGGTCTGCGCGCCGGCGGGTTCACCGTCGAGATCGAACAGATGCTGGCGGCTTTAGCGGACGGCGCCACGGACGATGTTCCGCGGCACGCCCGGGTCG
>CAIUPC010000745.1 GCA_903900905.1 uncultured Acetobacteraceae bacterium | reverse complement strand
TCCATGTAAAACACCCCAGACTCTCCCGCGTAAACGCCGGAGGATCGCACGGACCAGGGTGGAAACTATTGGACGCTGTTTACCCCCGGAATCTGGAAAGGTTTGCACGCTGTTTTGCAGTCACGCCGGCAGCAGCGGCGGTAACCAGCGCAACGATGCCTGCAATGATCGGAATCGGGATCGGCATGAGAATGACTCTGTCGGACGGCGACTGCATGAGCAAGGTGCGCCGGCTCTGCGCATCCCCGGTCAAAGGATGAGATCGACATTTCGACACGTCGCCTATATTGACATGTCGCTTTGCGTGATATCTAACCTCCCCATGATCGCCACCGAGCCATCCCTCTCCGATCTGGCCGCCGCCTCTGGCATCGAAGCGCGGACCATTCGCTCGTGGGTCGCGCAGGGCCTGCTTCCCGCGCCCCTGACCCGCGGCCCCGCAGCCCGCTACCCCGCCGATACTCTCGAACGGGTTCTGGCCATCCGCGCCATGCGGGATGCTCTCGGAATACCTCTGGCCGAGATCCGCAAGGAACTCCTGGTCGCAAGCCCGGATCAGATCCGCGCCTACGCCAGCCGTATGCCGGGCTTGGCGCTGGAGGCCGCGCCGCCACCAGCAGCATCGAGCGCCCTCGATTACATCAGCGCCCTCCGTTCCCGACCCAGCGTGGCCTCCAAACCACCCCCACCTGCGGCCGCGCCAATGGCCGCATCGCCGCTGCAGGGCTTCGACGCGCTGGAGCACCGTCTCGGCCAGGGCCGTGCCGAGCCTGCCCGCAAGGCGCGTGCGGAGGACTGGCTCCGCATCCCCATCACCCCCGACGTCGAACTCACCGTCCGCGCCCCGCTCGATGCCGAGCAGCGGGTCCGGCTGGAGCGCTGCGCCGACCTGATCCGCGACATTCTGCTTGGGAGAGACCGATGACCAACAATACGCTCACGCTCACCGCCGGTCTCGACCGCACCCGCGCCTGGGAGGAAGGCGGCTCGGTCCGCTACCTCGTCGCCGAGCTCGCGGCCGAAGGTGCGACGACGCCGCGTACCGAGGTGCCTGCGCTGAACCTGGCGCTCGCCATCGATGTCTCCGGCAGCATGGCCGGCGACAAGATCGACGCGGCGCGTCGCGCGGCCCGTGCGGTGGCAGAGGCGCTGACCGAGCGCGACCGCCTCAGCATCATCGCCTTCGACAGCACGGCCGAACTGCTTCTCGACGTCCGCCCGATGGACCGTGCAGGTCGTGCCGCGGCCATCACCGCCATCGCCGGCCTTGCAGAGCGCGGCGGCACGAACCTGTTCGACGGCTGGCTGCTGGCCGCTGAGCGGGTGGCGGTCGCCATGGCAGCGGCACCACAGGCATCGCACCGCGTGCTGCTGCTGTCCGACGGCCAGGCGAATGAGGGCGTGACCGAGCGCGAGGAAATTGCGCGCCACGCCGGCGCCCTGCTGGAACGCGGGGTCGTCACCTCCGCGCTCGGCATTGGCAATGGCTATGACGAGGAGCTGCTGGGCGCCATCGCTGAGGCGGGCGGCGGCAACCTGCACGACGCCGAGCACGCGCCCGAGATCGGCGAAGTCGTTCTGGGCGAGTTGCAGGCGGGCCGCGCCGCCCTGGTCGAGCGCGTGACCCTGCGCGTCACCGTGCCGGCCAACCTGCGGGCGGAAGTGGTCGGCGCCTGGGCGCACGCCGCCCTGCCGGGCGTGATCGAGGTGATGGTCGGCAGCCTGATGCCGGACCAGACCAAGCGCGTGGTCTTTCGCCTCCATTGCCCGTCCGGCGCCCCAGGTACGGCCATCCTGCTCGGTGTTTCGGCTGGCGGCGCATCACCGGATGGCGGCGATGCGATCGACGCACGCCCGGTCGAGGTCGAACTGCGGCTGGCGCGCGGTTCCGAGAACAACGCCCAGCCGCGCGACGCTGCCCGCGGCCTTGCTGTCGTCCAGGCCTGGCAGGCAGAAGCGCTGCGCCGCGCCGTGCGGATGAACCGCGAGGGCGACCGCCGGGCGGCCAAGCACTTCCTGGAGCGTGAGCTGCGCTGGATGGAGCCGTATGCACGCGGGATTCCCGGCACCGAGACGCTGCTGGCGGAACTGATCCTGGTGCAGCGCCGGGTCAGTGAGGAATGGGACGAGCGGACCCGCAAGGAGGTCTATGCGGCCTCCTATAAGTCGTCGCGGTCCGAGCGGGACCTGCGCGCGGCGCCGCGCGCCACGCTCACCGAGCGGTTTCGGTCACCGCCAAAGTCGCCCTGAACCGTCCCCGGTCCCCTCTCGCGCAGGCTTCGCCATCGATGACCACGCTCGCCGACCTTCCTGGCCTGCTCCAACCCGTCATCGCCATGGCGGAGTCGGCGGGGCGACTGCTTGCGGCAGAGTTCGCGCGGCCTGACGGACCGCGTGGCGCCGGCAGTCATGCGGATGTGGATGACGAGATCGAGGTGATGCTGCGCGAGCAGTTGCTGGCGCTGCTGCCCGCTCGATGGCTGGGTGAGGAAACGGGCGAGAAGGCCGGGCCCGGAGGCGCCTGGTGCTGGCTGGTCGATCCACATGACGGCACCAGCGCGTTCCTCGATGGGCATCGCGGCTCGGCTGTGTCCATCGCGCTGCTCCGCGAGGGGGTGCCGGTGCTGGGCGTCG
>CAIUPC010000744.1 GCA_903900905.1 uncultured Acetobacteraceae bacterium | reverse complement strand
CGCCGGCGTTGCCGTCCGCTCTGACCGCGGTTTCTTCTTCATCGCCACCGATCTGCGGGCGGAAGAGCTCGACGGCTCGATCTGGCCGACATTGGCGGACGTGAAGCGCCTGGTGCGCGGCCTGGTGCTGACCGGGCGTCTGGGTTCGGCCCCGTCTGCCGCCGCCGCCTGATCTAACGGAGACTTTCCATGACATCGTTGTTCTCGGCCCCGGCGCTATCGCGCCGCGGGCTTCTGCGCGCCGCGCCTGTCGCCGGCCTGGCGCTTGCGGCCCGTTCCGCGCGGGCTGGCGCCGCCAAGGTGGTCCGCCTCGGGTTCCAAAAGGGCGAGCCGATCCTGATGCTGACGAAAGAGCATCGGACGCTGGAGAATTTGTTCAATCCGCTGGGGGTCGAGGTGAAGTGGATCGAATTCCAGTTCGGCCCGCCGATGCTCGAAGCCATGCGGGTGGGCAGTATTGATCTGGGCGCGGTGGGCGATACGCCGCCGGTTTTCGCCCAGGCCGCGCATGGCGATCTGCTTTATGTGGCCGCCGCCCGCGGTGCGCCGCAGTCGGTGCTGCTGCCGCCGGGTTCGGCGATCAAGACGCTCGCTGACCTGAAAGGCAAGAAGGTCGCGTTCGGCCGCGGATCGTCGGCGCATCACTTCGCGCTGATGGTGCTGGAAAAGGCCGGCCTGACTTACGCCGACATCACCCCGATCTATCTGGGGCCGGCGGATGCGGGCGCGGCCTTCACGCAGGGGGCGATCGATGCCTGGAGCATCTGGGAACCCTACGCCTCCCTCTACAACAACAAGCCGGGCGTCCAGACCCTGACGACCAACCGGGTGATCGGGGAGCAGTTCTCCTTCGTGATGGGCAATGGGGCCTTCGTGCGGGACAATCCGGGCCTGACGAAGCAGGCGCTCGCGGTTTTGAAGGCGACCGGGGTCGAAGCCCGCGGTCACCACGATGAGGTCGCGGCGCTGCTGGCGAATGCGACCGGGATTGCCCAGGACACCTGGAACCGGGCTTTGACCGAGCACCCCTTCGATATCGTGCCGATGGATGATGCGCTGACCGTCAGCCAGCAAAAAGTGGCGGACCGGTTCCGAGCGCTCGGGCTGGTGCCGGTCGATATCAAGGTTTCCGACATTGTGTGGCGCGCTGGCGCCGGAGGCGCATGACCATGACCGCTCAACCCCTCAATCTCTTCTGGTTCCTGCCCACGAGTGGGGACGGCCGCTATATCGGCACCGAGGAAGGCCATCGGCCGGCCGATATCGGTTACCTGCGGGAAATCGCGGTCGCCGCGGATCGTCTTGGCTACGGCGGGGCGCTGCTGCCGACGGGGACCAATTGCCTGGACGGCTGGATGGTGGGTTCGGCTCTCGCGCCATTTACCGAGCGGCTGAAGTTCCTGCTGGCGCTGCGGCCGGGCTTTCTGACGCCGGGACTGGCAGCGCGGCAGTCGGTGGCGCTCGACCGGATCAGCAACGGGCGGCTGTTGATCAACATCGTCACCGGTGGCCAACCGAAGGAGCTCGGTGGCGACGGGCTGTTCCTGGATCATGACGAACGTTACGCGCTGACCGATGAGTTCCTGACCATCTGGCGGGCGTTGATCGCCAATGGCCAGACCGATTTCGCCGGCAAGCACCTGACCGCGCGGGACGCGAAGCTGGGTTATTTCGAAAGCGTGCAGCGGCCGCATCCGCCGCTGTGGTTTGGCGGCTCGTCGGAGGCTGGCATCGACGTGGCTGCCCAGCATGTCGATACCTATCTGACCTGGGCCGAACCCCCGGCGCAGGTGGCGGAGAAGCTGGCGGCCGTGAAGGCCCGGGCGGCGGCGCGCGGGCGGGCGCTGGATTACGGCATGCGCGTGCATCTGATCGTGCGTGAGACGGACGCCGAGGCCTGGGAGGCCGCGGAACGCCTGATCAGCCGCCTGTCCGACGAAACCATCGCCAATGCGCAGGCGCGGATGCGGGCGGACACGGACTCCGTCGGGCAATTGCGCCAATTGGCATTGCATGACGGGCGGCGGGGCAGACTGGAGATCAGCCCGAACCTCTGGGCCGGCGTGGGTCTGGTGCGGCACGGCGTTGGCACGGCGCTGGTGGGCAGCCCGCAAACCGTCGCCGCCCGGCTGTTTGCGTATCAGGCGCTGGGGATTCAGACGATCATCGCCTCCGGCTACCCGCATCTGGAGGAAGCCTATCGCGTCGCCGAACTGCTGTTCCCCGTGCTGGGGATCGGGCAGCACACAAAGGTCGTGCCGCTCAGCCCCGGGCGTGAGTTCCGCGCCGCCCCTGCCCGGCTGGCCGCGGAATGATCGCGCGCTGGTTCCGCGCTTTGGCGCGTCTGCTCGAATCCGCGGCCTGGCCCCCGGCGGCGGATCGCTGGCTGATCCTGGAGATGTGGCAGTGAGACCGAGAACCGTTAGCCCCATCCCAACGCCGTCCGAACCGCGTCATGCCGACGGAGGTCGGCATCCGCGCCTTGCCCCATTGCGCCCCCATAAAGCGTGGATGCCGACCTGCGTCGGCATGACGATGTGGAGCGGTGCGACGGCACAGCATCAAGGGCTACCAGGATGAAGCGCCTCCTCCCTTGGCTCGTCCCCGCCTTGATCCTGCTGACCTGGGAAGGAGCCTCCGACCTTGGCCTGCTGAAGGCGCAGATCATGCCGGCGCCGAGCCTGGTCGCCGCCGCCGCGTGGCGCTTGCTGCGGTCGGGCGAACTCTGGACCAATGTCGAGATCAGCGCCTGGCGCGCCCTCGCGGGCTTCGTTGTCGGCGGCGGCATCGGCTTCGCGCTGGGCATCGCCAATGGGCTGTCCTCGCTCAGCGAGACCCTGCTCGACAGTACCTTGCAGATGCTGCGTAACATCCCGCATCTCGCGCTGATTCCGCTGGTCATTCTCTGGTTCGGCATCGACGAGGAGGCCAAGCTGTTCCTCGTCGCCCTCGGCGTGTTCTTCCCCATCTACGTCAACACCCTTCACGGCGTGCGCTCCGTCGATCGGCAGTTGCTGGAGATGGGGCGGGCTTACGGCCTGTCCAGCGTGGCGCTGTTCTTCCGGGTGGTGCTGCCAGGCGCCCTGCCCTCGGTTTTCGTCGGGCTGCGCTACGCGCTCGGCATCATGTGGCTGACGCTGATCGTGGCGGAGACGATCGCCGCGTCCTCCGGCATCGGCTTCATGGCGATGAATGCGCGGGAGTTCATGATGGTCGATGTCGTCGTCGTGTCCATCCTGATCTACGCCGCTTTGGGCAAGCTGGCCGACAGTTTGGCGCGGGCGCTGGAACGGACGTTCCTGGCCTGGAACCCCGCTTATGCAAAGGTCTGAACCATGACCGCTGATTTTCCTTCTGTGATCAGAGACCCGGTGATCCCCGCCAGCATGGACGGCGCCACTGTTGTCCTGCGCGACGTGGTCAAGGCATTCGGCGATCACCGCGTGCTGCATGGCATCGATCTGGACATCCCGGCCGGCCAGTTCGTGGCCATCGTCGGGCGCAGCGGCTGCGGCAAAAGCACGTTGCTGCGCCTGATCGCGGGCCTCGACCAGCCGACCTCCGGCACGATTGGGCTGGACGGTCCGGTCCGGCTGATGTTTCAGGAGCCGCGCCTGCTCCCCTGGCAGAGCGTCGCCGCCAATGTTGAGGTCGGGCTGCCGCCGGGCCGCGACCGCAGGCGTATCGCGGAGGCCGTGTTGGCTCAGGTGGGTCTGACCGGTCGCGGTGGCGATTGGCCCTCGGTCCTGTCCGGCGGCCAGAAGCAGCGGGTCGCCTTGGGCCGGGCACTGGCCAGCCATCCCAGCCTGCTGGCCTTCGACGAGCCGCTGGGCGCGCTGGATGCGCTGACCCGCATCGAAATGCAGACCCTGATCGAACAGGTCTGGCAGGAGAAAGGCTTCACCGCGATCGTCGTTACCCATGACGTCAGCGAGGCGGTTGCTCTGGCGGACCGGATTCTGGTGTTGGAGGAAGGCCGGGTCGTGATGGATGTCGCTGTCGATATCCCCCGCCCGCGGCGCCGCGGCGATCCGGTGGCGGGGGCGATCGAGGGGCGGATTTTGGAACGGCTGCTACAGCGGGATTAGAGCATGATCGCCAGAGGTGGAACCACACGGCGGCGTGAATCATGCGACCAAACAAAGACTTCTGGAGCACAATTGTGCGAAGGCCGCGGCCAGAGATCACGCCGTCGGCCACTCCCCGGGGATCGGTGCCGCAGCCGCGGCGGTGATTGGTAGAACGAGGAAGAACAGGCCGATGTCCCCTGGCCGACATTGGCGGATGTGACGCGCCTGGTGCGCGGCCTGGTGCTGACCGGGCGTCTGGGTTCGGCCCAGGCCACGATCCCGGCCTGACACGCAGAGACTTATACCAGCCGCCCGAACCATTGACCGATCGCTATCTGGCTAAACCGTCATGGCCCGGCTTGTCCCTACCGCGTTCACAGATCGCGTAAACGATTTTCGTCTGTATGGATGTGGCCTTCATATACCCGCAAATCGAAGGTAATGTCATTTCCGATCGTGAAACTGGCACCTTGATATCTGTCT
>CAIUPC010000743.1 GCA_903900905.1 uncultured Acetobacteraceae bacterium | reverse complement strand
GGCAATGCTCCAGCATGCCGAGCCAGATGGTCGGCACGCCCGGCCCGGCGGTGACGCCCTCCGTCACGATCAGCTCATGCAGCCATTCGGTCTACGCCCGCCGCCCCGGCAGCACCAGCTTGGCGCCATACATCGGCCCGAAAAACGGGATCGCCCAGCCGTTGCAATGAAAGAAGCCTGGCACGGCGAGGATGGCGTCATCCGCGCTCAACCCCCAGCCATTGCCACCGCCGGTGGACAAAGCCGACAGCACGGTGCCACGATGCGAATACAGCGCCCCCTTCGGCACCCCCGTGGTGCCCGAGGTAAAGCACAACAGCGCCGCCGCCCGTTCATCCAATACCGGCCATGCGAACGCCGGGTCACCGGCAGCGATGAAATCCTCATAACAGACCACCCCCGGCAGCACCGTCTCTGGCATCAATGCCCGCGGCGCCATGATCACGAACTGCTCCACCGTCTCCAACGAGGGCAGCAGCGACTCCGCCAGCGCCAGCGTATCGAGGTCGATGAACAGCGTCCGGTAGCCGGTGAAGTTGATCGTGTACGCGATCTGCGCCGGCGGCAGGCGCGGATTGGCAGTGTGCAGCACGGCGCCAATGCCGGTCACGCCATAGAACAACTCCAGATGCCGGTGCGTGTTCCAGGCCAGCGAGCCCACGAATCCATCCGGCCCCAGCCCCGTCGCCGCCAGGGCCGAACCCAGAAGCCGCGCCCGCGCCGCGACCTCGGCATAATTCGACCGCACGGCCTCGTCATGACCGTGCGAAACCACCTCAACCGCGCCGAAATTCAGCGCCCCGTGCTCCAGCACCGACGACAACAACAACGGAAAATCCTGGTTCAGACCCAGCATGGCTCGACGTCTCCCTCGTTGCCCGGCATTCTGCGGACACCGATACCGGATACGCAAATCGAGGGGATGAAGACGTGGCAGGCTTGATGGACGGCAAGGTCGTGGTGGTCACCGGCGCCGGCGGCGGCGTGGGGCGCGAAATCGCGATCATGATGGCGAGCGAAGGTGCCAAGGTCATCGTGGCGGATATCGGTGCCTCCTTGTCCGGCGCCGGCGGCTCTGCCACCCCGGCGCAGCAGACCAAGGCCTTGATCGAACAAAAGGGCGGCGCGGCGGAGGTCTGCACCGAATCGGTCGCCGCCTGGGGTTCGGCTCAGAAGATCATCCAGGCCGCGTTGGACCATTACGGCCGCATCGACGCGGTGGTGAACAATGCCGGCATTCTGCGCGACGGCATCTTCCACCGCATGACGGAAGACGACTGGCTGTCGGTCATCGCGGTGCATCTGAACGGGTCCTTCTTCGTCTCCCGCGCCGCGGCCGAGCACTACCGCAAGCAGGAAAGCGGGGCTTTCGTTCACATCACCTCGACCTCCGGCCTGATTGGCAATATTGGCCAGGCCAATTATTCCGCTGCCAAGCTGGGGATCACCGCGCTGTCGAAATCCATCGCGCTGGACATGCAGCGCTATGGCGTGCGCTCCAACTGCCTGTCCCCCTGGGCCTGGAGCCGCATGACCAGCTCCATCCCCACCGCCACCCCGGAACAGGCGGCCGAGGTCGCGAAGCTGCAGAAGATGACCCCGGACAAGAACGCGCCGCTGGCGGTCTATTTGTGCTCCGACGCCGCCAAAGGCGTGACGGGCCAGGTCTTTGGGACGCGGATGAACGAGATTTACTTGTTCAGTTCGCCGCGGCCGATCCGGATTATGCACAATGCGGAGGGCTGGACGCCGAGCAGCATCGCCACAATCGCCGGCCCGGCGCTGGCGAAGAGCTTCATGCCGCTGGATACGTCTGATCAGTGCTTCAACTGGGATCCGCTCTGACGATGCGGGGCGGCGCCCAGGCCTGCCGGCGCCGCTGGAGGCTGCTGCCAGCGGCGTTGCTGCTGCTGGCCCTCAGCCCGCCGGCCCAGGCGCAACAGAAGCCACAGGTGAAGTGCGATATCGGCCCGGTGGGCAAGAGGTTCGGTGGCGAGCAGTGGCTGGTCTATGCCTGCGATGACGACCATACGGTCGTCGTGATCTCCGGCCCGGCCACGCCTGCCGCCCCTTATTATTTCGTCTTCAGCCCAACCGGCGCTGGCTACAAATTGATCGGCGACGGCTCAGGCGCCAAGGCCCCCGCCGTCGCCGCGATGCGGGACCTGCAACTTCTGAATTCGCAACAGATCGAGGCGCTCCGCGACGAAGCGAAGATGCGGCGTTAGAAGGCGTGGCGGTTTACGCGCAGCTCGCCAGCGCGCTAGACCATGATCGTTTGAGGTTGGATCGACGTACGTGTTCGATCATGGTCTAGCTCTTTGTTT
>CAIUPC010000742.1 GCA_903900905.1 uncultured Acetobacteraceae bacterium | reverse complement strand
CTTCCGCGTCATCCCCGGGCTTGTCCCGGGGACCAATCGCGGTACATGCGGAAACCATGGTCCCCGGGACAAGCCCGGGGAGGACGGTTTTTGCCGCCATTACCCCCAGACTTAACCCTTAAGGGGCTGACGGGTGGCGGGCCTACACCCCATCCCGCCGCCCGACCGTCTGTCTGTTTGACCCATCCCCGCCAAACCGGCACCTTCCCGCGCACCATAAACGGAGGAACCATCCATGGGTAAACTCGACGGCAAGGTCGCCATCGTTACCGGCGGCGGACGCGGGCTGGGCCGGGCTTATGCCCGCCGCCTCGCCGGCCTCGGCGCTAAAATCGCGGTCACCGACCTCAATCTACGTTCGTATGAAGAGTTCGAGGCAGAGGCCAAGGCCATGACCGGCGACAGCACGGTCGATGAAATCATCGCCGGCGGCGGGGAAGCCATCGGGATCGAGATGGACGTGACCGATGAGGCATCGGTCTATGCCATGGTGAAAACCGTCATGGAAAAATGGGGCCGGATCGACATCCTGGTCTGCAACGCCGGCGGCGGGCGCGGCCGGCCGCTCGATACCAAGGCCAGCACGCTGGAAACGCCGCTGCTAAAGCTGGTCACGGAGATGAACTACTACGGCACCGTCTACTGCGTGAACGCGGTCGCGCCGCATATGAAGGCGCAGCGCTCGGGCAAGATCGTGACGGTGAGTTCCATCGCCGGTCTCGGGCCCTCCGTCGATGGCGGCTACGCGCATTACGGCGCGGCCAAAGCGGCGATCCTGCATTACACGCGCTATCTGGCGCAGGACCTCGGCCCGCATGGGGTCAACGTGAACTGCATCGCACCGGGCACCATCACCACCGGGCGCATCATGGCGACCGTCGTGCCGGGCAGCGTCAATGCCAACCGCGACCGCACCGAGCAGATCGCCATGCGCCGGCTTGGGAACGTGGAAGACTGCGCCAAGGTGGTGGAGTTCCTGACCACCGACCTGTCCGACTACGTCTCCGGCCAGTGCATCGCCATCGACGGCGGCATGGTCCGGTCGGCTTAACGCGGGCGTGTCGTGCCGTGGGCCTGCCAGCCCACGGCACCCGCCGCATCAGCGCTTCTGGAAGAAGCCGGCGCCGATAAACACAAGGCCCAGCAACAAGCCGCCGCCCGCCAGCACCGGCGGGATAACGTAGGCCCGGCTCTCGGTTGTTTGCAGTTTCAGGTCGCCGATACGGGCGACGTCTTTGGTTTCGTGGGTCATGAAGACCGGGATGGCGAAGGCAATCAGTCCCGCCACGGCCATCACCATGCCGATCATGGTCAGGCCGTTCATCGCGAAGCGATTCATGTCGGTGTCCTTGTTGGATCGGGGAAATAGGTGCCGCCGGTGCGTCCGTTCAGCGGTAATAGCCAACGCCGCCGAACAGCCAGAGCACCAGAAGAATGACCAGCACGAGGCTGAACACACCGCCCAGGCCGGCGCCGCCGTAGTTGCGATGGGCGTAGTAGCCACCGCCGCCGCCGAAGACCAAAACGAGGACAATGATCAGTATTAACAAGCCCATGGCTGTACCTCCCTGATCCCGTTCTTATTTGCGCGCGGCGTCCCGAACGGCATCGCTCAGCCCGCCAATCGCGTTCTGGACTTTGCCCTCCAGCTTGTCGGCGCGTCCGTCGGCCTGCAATTTGGCATCGCCCGTGGCTTCACCGACCGCGACCTTGACCGAGCCCTTGGCTTCTTTGGCGGCGCCGATAATGCGGTTCTTGTCCATGATCACGATCTCCTGACATCCGGCCGCGTCATCCAGTACGAGGCGGCCATCGAGCGGCATTGCTCTGTCAGGTTAAGATGATGATGCGATGATGATCGCGGCAGAGCCGGAAACTACCTATCCAACCGAGGCGCATGCGCGCATCCGGTTCCCCTGCGGCCCCCTTCCTGCTACCAACCCGGCGCGCGGCGCCATCGCGCTCGGGACACGCACGCTTTCATGTTCGATTTCGCCTGGTCTGAAATAGCCATCATCGGTGCCGTCGCCCTCATCGCGATCGGCCCCAAGGACATGCCGGTCGCCATTCGTACGGTGGCGGGGCTGGTCAAGAAGGCGCGCCGTATGGCCGCCGAGTTCCAGACCCATGTCGATGAGATGGTCAAGGAAGCCGACCTCGCGGACGTCAAGAAATCGTTCAACGATATCAAGAACTTCGACCTGAAAAGCGTGGTCGAGAAGGCCATCGACCCCGACAACACGCTGCGCGATACCTTCGCCGGTGACCCGATGGCGCCGTCTGAGGCCGCCGCCGGTGAGAACGCCGAACCCGCGCCGCCACCGCCGCCGGAATTCTTTGTAGTCGAACCGCCGCCGCGCGCGCCGGCGTTCATTCCGCCAGGGCTGATCCCGCCGGAGCCCGTGGCGGTCGCCGAACCGGAGGGACCGCCGCCCTTCGTGCCGCCGCAGTTCGCCGAAAAACGCGCCTCCGCCTGAACACCGCCAGACCCTGACCGAGCACCGCACACGTGGCAGACCTCCAGAACGACGATCCGATCGAAGACAAGCCGATGCCCCTGCTCGATCACCTGATCGAGCTGCGCCGGCGGCTGATGTGGTCGATGGCCGCGTTCGGCGTGTGCTTTTTCATCGCCTACTATTTCTCGAACGCCATTTACTACGCCCTGGCGATACCCTTGGCCGATGTGCTGAAGGCGTCCGGCAGCGCCGACCCGAAGCTGATTTACACGCAGCTGTATGAGGCGTTTTTCGTGCGCATCAAGGTCGCCATGTTTGGCGGCCTGTTCATCGCCTTCCCGATCATCGCCACCCAGCTGTGGCTGTTCGTCGCACCGGGCCTGTATCGCAGTGAGAAGCGCGCTTTTCTGCCGTTCCTGGCGGCGACCCCGATCCTGTTCGTGACCGGCGGGGCTCTGGCCTATTTCGTGCTGTTCCCGATCGCCTTCCAGTTCTTCGCCGGGTTCCAGGACCTGACCGGTGGCGGCGGCGTGCCGATCGAACTGGTGCCGAAGGTGGGGGAGTATCTGGACCTGGTGATGAAGATGATCTTCGCCTGCGGCCTGATTTTCCAGCTGCCCGTGGGGCTGTCCCTGATGGCCAAGGTCGGAATCACCAGTTCGGCGGCGCTGAAGCGCTACCGGCGCTATGCCATCGTGGGCATGCTGGTGATCGCCGCCATCGTCGCCCCGCCCGATCCGATCTCCATGATCGTGGTCGGCATTCCCTTGATATTGCTCTATGAAGTGTCGATCCTGACCGCGGGTTGGGTTGAGACGAAGCCGGTGGAGGACCCAACCGATGCATGATATTCGCGCCCTTCGCGCCGACCCGGCGGCGTTTGATGCGGCTTTGTCGCGCCGTGGGATTCCAGCGGTCACCCCGGATGTGATGGCACGGGATCAGGCCCGCCGCGCGGCCCAGACCGCGTTGCAGGAGAAGCAGGCGCGCCGTAACGCGCTGTCCAAGGAAATCGGGCAGGGCAAACGCGCCGGCGCAGATACCAGCGCGGCGGAGGCGGAAGCCACGGCGTTGCGCGGGGAAATGGAAGGGCTGGAGGCGCAGGCGGCCGAATGCGATGCCGGCATCAAGAGCATCCTGGAATCGCTGCCAAATGTCCTGGATGCCGCGGTGCCGGACGGGCCGGACGAAACCGCCAATGTCGTCCTGTCGCAGCATGGGGAGCCGCGCGACCTCGGCTTCGAGCCGAAGCAGCATTTTGAGCTGGGTGAGGCGCTGGGCATGATGGACTTCGCCACTGCCGCGAAGCTGGCCGGTGCGCGCTCCACGGTGCTGCGCGGGCCTTTGGCGCGACTCGAACGGGCACTGGGTCAGTTCATGCTGGATCTGCACACGACGCAGCATGGCTATGAGGAGACGATTGTCCCCTCGCTGGTGAACCAGGCCACCGCCTATGGAACGGGCAATCTGCCGAAGTTCGAAGACGATCTGTTCAAGACCACCGATGGCCGGTACCTGATCCCGACAGCGGAAATGCCGCTGACCAATACGGTCGCGGGCGACATCGTGGCCGAGAAGCAACTGCCGATACGCCTGACCGCGCTGACTGATTGCTTTCGGGGTGAGGCCGGGTCCGCCGGGCGCGATACCCGCGGCATGCTGCGCCAGCACCAGTTCCGCAAGGTCGAACTCGTCACCATCGCGCATCCGGATCAGAGCGAGGCGGAGCATGAGCACATGACCCGCTCCGCCGAGACGGTGCTGCGGCTGCTGGGCCTGTCCTTCCGCCGGATGCTGCTGTCGTCCGGCGATACCGGGTTTTCCGCCGCGCGCACGCATGATCTGGAGGTCTGGCTGCCGGGTCAGCAGATGTGGCGGGAGATCAGTTCCTGCTCCAACTGCCGGGATTTCCAGGCGCGGCGGATGAACGCGCGGTTCCGCTCCCCGGATGGGAAGTCGGTGGCCTTCGTGCACACGCTGAACGGGTCGGGAGTCGCGGTCGGTCGGGCGCTGATCGCGGTGATGGAGACCTATCAGCAGGAAGATGGATCGATCCTGATCCCGGAGGTTTTGCGGCCCTATATGGGCGGGTTGGAGCGTATTTCGGCGCCGTAGCCTTGCTTACGAATTGGGCAAAAAGCAAAATTCGACGCCACGATTCCGCCACTTGGCTGGGCTTTCATGTTATGGCAACACTGCGTGCAAGCATTACGCAATGATGCCCCGGAGAATCTCGTCCTTCCATGAATCCTCTGCACGCCCGCGTGTTTTCCCCCGCCAGCCCCGCCCATCGCGCCGCCATTCGCGCGGGGAGCGTGGTGTTGCTGAGCGCGGTCCTGGCGCTGGTGTTGTTCGCGACCATGCGAACCCCGCTGAAGGACGATATTGCCTGGCTGCTTTATGTCGCGCGGCGCTGGATGGCTGGCCGGGCGCTGTATGTGGACGTGGTCGAGGTCAATCCGCCCCTCATCGTCTGGATCTCCGCCATCCCCATCCAAATCGGCGGCTGGTTCGGGATTGACCCGCAGCGGATCGCGATGCCGTTTTTCATCGCCGAGGTGATGGGCTGCGCCCTTTGGACCTCTATGCTGCTGCGGGCCCGTGGCGGCCTGTTCGCCGATACGGTGCCGGTGTTCGCGGTGATTGGCACGGTGATGCTGGTGGTGCCGGCGGCGGATCTGGGCCAGCGCGAGCATCTGCTGGTGGCGGCGATGCTGCCTTATCTGGTGCTGTTCGCGGGTTCTCTTGACAAGCGCGCGCCGAAATTGAGCAGTTCGATCGTCGCCGGCGTGCTGGCGGGTATCGGCTGCGCCCTGAAGCCGCGCTATGCCGGCGTGTTCGTGGTGCTGGAGGGTGTGGCGCTGCTATGGGGCCTGCGGCCCTGGCGGGCACTGCCGATAGCGGCGGCGGCGACGATGGTGGCTTATGCGGTGGCGGTGGCGGTGACTTGCCCGGCCTATCTGGCGCGGGCGGTGCCGCTGGCTTTGGCGCTGTATGGCGGCACCGATGTCACCTTCCTGCAATTGCTGGGCGACAGCGCCATGCTGATCCTGGGGGAGATGGCGGCGATCGCCTTGTGGTGGCGCGCGCGCCGCGACCTGCCGGAGCGTAATCTGCTGTTGGCCCTGGTGGTTTTCGCCGCCACCAGCACCGTGATCTGCTTCGTCGATGGCAAAGACTGGTTCTACCACCGCCTGCCGGCGACGATCGTGACCGTGCTGGTTTTGCTGTGCTGGGCGATCTCCACCTGGCTGCACCGGCATACCGAGAAGCACAGCTTCCGTCTGCCGATGGCGATGGCCGGGATCGTGGTGATGGTGTTCGGCGTCGCCGCCTTCCAGCGGCTGGAGCCGCAGGTCGCCCTGGCGGTCGAGCCCGAGTTCACGACGGTTGAAAAGCTCGAAAAGATCGTTCGCGATCAGCATGCCCGGACCTATATCGCGTTCTCTGAATGGATCGCGCTGGGCTTCCCGGTGGTGAACAATACCGGCGTGGCCTGGGCCTCGCGCTTCGATTCCATGTGGGCTTTGAAGGGCGAGCTATGGCGCGCGCGCTTCGATCCGGCGGCGGCGAAGGAATTCCCCATCCGCCGCTGGGTGGCGCATGACTTCATCGCCGGCTGCCCCGATATCGCGGTGGTCGATACGCGGGAGGGGACGAACTATATCGCGGTGCTGACCGCCTCAGACCCATCATTTGGGCGGGTTTGGTCCCGCTACACGCAGATCGCGGCCTTTGATGGCCTGACGGTGTACCGCCGCGGCAAAGCCGGTTGCATCGACCCTTGGGTGGCGGCGGAGGCGGCGCGCAGCATCGCCATCCGGTGACGATCCTCCCGAGTCCGCAGCAGCTTCGCTACCTCGTCGCACTGGCGGAAACCCGGCACTTCGGACGCGCCGCACTGGCCTGCGCGGTGACCCAATCGACCCTTTCGGCCGGGCTGCTGGCGCTGGAGCGGCAGCTCGATGCCCCGATTCTGGATCGCGCGGCGGGGCGGCACGTGGTGTTTACGCCGCTTGGACTGGAATTGGTCGAGCGTGCCCGGGTTGCCCTGGCGGCGTTGGAAGCGGTCAGTGAAGCCGCCTCGGCCGCGCGGGAGCCTTTGTCCGGCCCGCTGCGCTTTGGTGTTATCCCCAGCATCGGACCGTTCCTGCTGCCGCGCCTGATGCCGGCCTTGCGCGCCGCCTTTCCCCGGCTGCGGCTTTATCTGCGGGAGGATACGACGGCGCGGCTGGTCGATCGCCTCGCCGCCAACCGGCTGGATCTGCTGCTGCTGGCCTTGCCTTGCGACTGCGGTGGCGCGGAGGCGTTCCCGGTGGCGCGCGATGCGTTCGTCGTCGCGCTGCCGCCCGATCACCGTTTGGTGCGCGAAGAGCAAATCCCGGTCTCCGCTTTGGCCAGTGAGCGGCTGTTGCTGCTGGAGGATGGGCATTGTCTGCGCGATCAGGCGCTGGCGGTGTGTGGCCTGCTGGCGGGGGAGCGCGGCGATCAGGACGGCTTCGCCGCCACCAGTCTGCATACGCTGGTGCAGATGGTCGCGGGCGGGCTGGGGGTGACCTTGCTGCCACGTCTTGCGGTGGCGGCGGGTATCGCGGAGGGCTCCGGCGTTGTGTTGCGGCCTTTGGCGGCGGCCGCGGCCTGGCGGACGCTGGGTCTGGCCTGGCGCCCGAACGCCCCGCGCGCGGCGGATTACCGGGCGCTGGCGGGGCAGTTGGCGGATGTGTGCCGCGAGGTGCTGGCTTAGGCGGAGGCCAACAACCTCTCCCCCTCCCCTTGCGGGAGGG
>CAIUPC010000741.1 GCA_903900905.1 uncultured Acetobacteraceae bacterium | reverse complement strand
GGCCCGTCGCCGGCGCTGGCGGCCAACCCGGCCCTGACGATTGGCGGTGAAGGCCCGATGGCGGCGGCTCCGGGTGCGGCGGATATCGTCGATATCTCCGCCGATTTCCTTGATACCGGGGAGGCTAATGTCAGTGCCTTCAGCGCTGAAGCCATCGCCTTCTACCTGCGGGCGCTGCCGCCGGGTGGGATGGTCTCGATCCCGGTCTCGATCCGTGATTTCCCGGTCTATGCGCTGCGCATGCTGGCGGCCGCGCGCGGCGGGCTGCTCGGCGCCGGGGTTCAGGACCCCGCGCTGCACACGGTTGTCTACCGCTCCGCCTGGTCGGTGCGCATTCTGCTGTCGGTGACCCCGTGGGACCCCGCACGCCTCGCCGCCGTGCGCGCCTTCTGCGATGAGCGGTCGTTCGACGTATCCTGGCATCCCGGCATGGATGTCGTGGCAGCCCGCGCCAATCTCTATAACGACCTGCCGCGCATGTCCTTCGCGCTGGGTGAGGTCGAGGCCAGCGGCCCCGACGACGCGATCGCCGATGAGGCGGAGGCCATTCTGTCCGGCCGCGACACCCCCTCCGCCGCCTCATTCAACCTCTCCCCCATCACCCTTGATCGGCCGTTCTTCTACGCGGCGCTGCGGTTGGATCAGCTGGGGACCGTTCTGCGCCGGCTGGAGATCCTGCCGCAGCAGGAGGTCGGGGCCCTGGTCAATGTCGCCGTGCTGGCGCAGGCGCTGGTGATCGCGGCGCTGGTGCTGATGGTGCCGCTGGCGGCTGGGCGGCGGCTCCGCGATGCGGATGGGACACGGCCGCCTTTGCTGCGGGCGGTGGTGTATTTCCCGGCTTTGGGCCTGGGGTTTCTGTTCTTTGAAATCTACCTGATCGAGAAAGCGAGCGTCTGGCTGAACGACCGCACCAGCGGCTTCGCGCTGGTGCTGACAGGGATGCTGGTGTTCTCCGGCCTGGGCAGCCTGGCGGCGGAGCGGCTATCACGCCGACCCCAGATGGCGATGGGGGTGATCGCCCTGGGTGTGGCGGTCTGGTCGGCTTTGGTCTTGCTGGGGCTTCAACCCTTTGTGATGGCGACCCTGACCTGGCCCTGGCTGGCGCGGGCGGCGGCGCTGCTGGCGGTGGTCGCGCCGGTGTCGGTGTTGTTGGGCTTACCGTTCCCGTTGGGATTGAGCCGGGCGGGGCAAAGCGGCTTGCTGCCGTGGGCCTGGGGCTTGAACGGCGCGTTTTCGGTGGTGGCGACTCCGCTGGCCAGTTTGATCGCGCGCGAAGCGGGGTTTGACAGGGTTCTTTTATGCGCGGCGATCTTGTATGGGATCGCGCTGTTGACGTTCCCTGTCATGAGGACAAGCCGCACGTGGCCCAAACCGATTTCTCCCTCACCCGCCCCCTGATCTCCCGGCGGGGTCTGATCGCCGCGGCGGCCGCGACGACGGTGCTGCGTACCGGTTCAGCCGGTGCCGCCGCGAATGCGGCTTCCTGGACCAAGGCTGCTTACGAGCAGGCCATGAAGGAGTCAGGCCGCCCGGTCAGCCTGACGGATGCGCAGTTCGATGCCATCCAGAAGCGCCGCCCGGCCGCGCTGCGCCATATCGAGTCGTATCTGAAAGAGCGTCTGGGTTCGGCTGATCCGGCCGTGCTGAAGGCGTTTTCGGAGGTGCCGCGGGAGTATTATCACTACCAATACCCCGAGCATCACGCGACGCCGGGCGAAGCCTATGAAGACACGCCCAAGCCCTGGGCGCTGGGGTACGGTTCGGCGCTGTCGGATTATCTGGGGCAGGCCTACATGACCCAGATGTGCCAGCCGAAGCCGGGTGATGTGACCCTGGAAATCGGCACCGGCAGCGGCTTTCAGAGCTCACTGCTGTCGCGGATCGTGAAAGACTCCTACTCGATCGAAATCATCGAGCCGCTGGGCAAGGCTGTCGGCAAGATCTTCGCGCCGCTGGGCTATGACAATGTCCATACCAAAGTCGGTGACGGCTATTACGGCTGGCCGGAGGTCGCAGGCGGCTTCGACATCATCATCGTGACCTGCGCGGCGACTTTCGTGCCGCAGGAGCTGCTGAAGCAGCTGAAGCCGGGCGGGCGGATGGTGATCCCCATCGGGCAGCCGTTCAAGCGCGGCCAGGTGCTTTATATTTACACCAAGGATGCCGAGGGCAAGGTCCACTCCAAGCGCGACATGGGGGTGTTCTTCATCCCGATGACCGGCGCGATCGCCAAGGCGCAGGCGAAAAGCGCCGACGCGCGGGAGTAAAGCGGCGGCCTGAATTGTTGACTTTCCCCCTGCCCTTGAGGGAGGGGGAGGGGTCGATCCCCGGAAGCGGTGCCTTTTCACCCCTCCCCCCAACCCCCTCCCGCGAGGGGAGGGGTAGGACCCATGGGTCAACATCAAAGGCGTCAGCAAAGCCACCGCTACTGGCGTGCCGCCCCCGCCCAGGCGGCGATGCGGGCGGCGTTGCCGGACCAGGTGAAGTCGCGGCGCTCCAGTTCCGCCCGCGCCGCCTGGCCCAGGCGATGGCGCAGCGCGTGGTCCGTGACCAGGCGCTGGACCGTAGCCCACCTCGCCGTGGCGTCCTCCGGATCGAACAGCAGCGCGGTCTGCTCATGCGCCAGAATCTCCCTGATATTCGGCTGATCCGGCGCGACGATGGCGCAGCCGGCCGCCATGTAATCGAAGATCTTCAAGGGCGAGGCGTATTCGGTCACTTTCGGCTGTAGCGCGATGTCGAAGCGCCGGACCTGCGCCGGGACTTCCTCATGCGGCACGATGCCGGTGAAATGGACCCGATCGGTCACCCCCAGCGTGGCGGCCTGAGCCTCCAGCTCCGGCCGGGCCGGGCCGTCGCCGACAACGGTCAACGTCATGTTCTGCCCCGGCATCGCGGCAACGACGGAGTCGAGCCCGTGCCAGGTCCGCACGAAACCCACGAAGCCCAGCGCCACCGCGCCGCCCTCCGGGCGTGGCACCGCGGGTGGGAAACGATCCAGCACGATGCCATTCGGCACCACCTGGATGCGATCGTCCGGCACCCCGCCGGCGGCCAGGATATCACCGAGCACGCGTGTGACCGGCAGCACCTTGGTGGCGGAGCGCCAGGTGAAGCGCTCCAGCGCGAAGGCCAGCCGGGCCAGGCGCAGGCCGCCGAACTGCGACCGCTCGCGCGCCAGCGGCGAGTTGACCTCCAGGAACAGCGTCACCCCATGCCGGCGCGCCAGCCAGGCGCCGGCCAGAAAGTACAGGTTGCAGCGCTCGTAAACGAAATCGGGTTTGAAATCGCGCCAGGCCCGGCGCAGCCGCAGATAGGCCGGGACGTTATAGGCGAGTTCGGCGAACTCCCCGAGCACACCCGGCAGCAGCCGGCGCAGGCGGGCGACCATCTTGCTCTCGCCGCCGAACGAGGAGTCTTCGTAGAAGCTCGGCCCGACCACCATCACCTCATGCCCGGCGGCACGGAAGGCGCGGATCAGCTCCTCCACATGCACGCTTTGGCCGTCATGCGACTGGATGCGGTGGCTGTAGAGGATGCGCATGCGATCATTCCCAAGGCTGCGCGCCGTATAGCCGGGCCGGAGCGGAAGATCACCCCATCGCGAAGGCCCCGGTGTCGCGCAAGGCCGCGATCTGCTCCGCCGAATAGCCCAGTGCCTCGCGCAGAAGAACCTCCGTCTCCGAGCCCAGCACCGGCGCGGCGGTATCAGCGACCCCGCCGCCTTCGGCCAGCTTGAACGGGGTGCCCAGCAGGTCCTGCATCGTGCCATCGGCATTGGCGGCCTGGATGCGCATGTCATTGGCCAGCACTTGCGGATGCGTCATCACCTGATCGACGGTGTGCAAAGGGGAGCAGGCGACGCTGCGGGCCTCGAACCGGTCTACCCAATACGCCACGGGCTGCTGGCCGAAGCGGTCCTCCAGCATCGGAATCAGCACGGCGCGCTGTTCCATGCGCTTCACCGCGCCCTCGAAGCGTGGATCGGCCGCAAGATCGGGCCATTCCAACGCCTCGCAGAAGCGTTTCCAGGCGCCATCATTGGGCGCCCCGGCCAGCATGTAGCCATCCGCGCATTTGAAGGCCTGATAGGGGACCAGATGGCCGCTGCCGGAGCCCTGCGGCTCCGGCATGTGCCCGCCCTGCATCCAACCGACGGCGTGGTAGCCCATCAGCGCCACCGCGGTTTCCAGCAGCGAGCCGCGCACCCAGGTGCCGCGTCCGGTCTGGGTCCGCGCCAGGAGCGCGGTCACAATGCCGGCATAGCAGGAAATGCCCGTCGACATGTCGATGAAGCTGACCCCGCTGCGGATCGGCGTGCCGCCGGGATAGCCGGTGGTGGACATCGGCCCGGCGAAGGCCTGCACCATCAGGTCGTAGCCCCGCTTCTCCGCCAGCGGGCCGTGTGCGCCGTAGCCGGAAATGGTGCAGACCACCAGCTTCGGGTTCGCTGCCCGCAACGCCTCCAGGCTGATCCCCAGGCGGCCGGCGGTGTCGGGCAGGAAACTGTGGATCAGCACGTCAGCCGTGGCGGCGAGTTGCTTGAGCACCTCCCGCGCGCCGTCATGCTTCAGGTTCAGCGCCATGCTGCGCTTGCCGCGGTTGACGGAGGTGAAATTGGCGCTCCATCCCTCCCGGCTCATCGGCGGCCAGCGGCGGTTCTCGTCGCCCTCCGGGCTTTCGATCTTGATCACCTCGGCGCCGAAATCGGCCAGCATCTGGGCGCAGTACGGGCCGGCCAGCACACGGCTGAGATCGATGACACGAATGCCACTGAGTACTTTCATCGGTTTGGTTCCTCCGCTTTCGTAGGCTAGCTTGCCGCGCAATCACGATGGGGAGAAGCCACACATGTCGGAATCGATGGAACGCGCACACGAGACGATGCATCACGAGGCCCATGGTGACCCCTGGGCCCGCGGTGCGGCGGTGCTGGTCTCCGTCCTGGCAGCGGCTCTGGCGATCTCCGAGGTTGCGGGGAAATCGGCCCAGACCAGCTATCTGACCCACCATATCGAATTATCGGACGGCTGGGCCTTCTACCAGGCGAAGAACCTGCGCCAGGTCGTGCGCGGGTCGGAGGTCTCGGTCCTCGAAAGCCTGCCCAATGCCGCCGAACCCGCGATCCAGAAGCGGATCCAGGACGCCCGGGATTACCAGGCGCGCATGCGCGACGACCCCGCCAGTGGCGAGGGCATGAAGCAGCTGGCCGAGAAAGCGAAGCACAAGGAGGAAGAGCGGGGGCACGCTTTCCACCTGTACCATCAGTACGAGTTTGTTTCCGGATCCCTGCAGATCGCCATCGTGCTGTCGGCCGCCTCCGTCGTCACCCGGATCCGGCCGCTGACGGTGGTGGCCGGTCTGATCGGCCTCGCGGCCGGGGCCTTCGGTCTGGGCGTGGCGCTGGGTTGGGCGTGAGACCCGCGGACGTCGCCGTCGATTGATACCAACGCTCTGAAACAATGACCGATCATTCTCTGTTTAAACCGTCATGGCCCGGCTTGTCCCTACCGGATTCACAGATCGCGGAAACGAAATTTTGGCATGTGGGGACAACGGTATTTTCTCCCCGTCATGGCCCGGCTTGTCCGCATAGGCATCAGGATAAGCCACGCCGGGGGAAAATAATGCTTCCCTCGGCTCGAATCGGTACGATTCATAG
>CAIUPC010000740.1 GCA_903900905.1 uncultured Acetobacteraceae bacterium | reverse complement strand
TGTATCCAGCACAGGAAAGGCGTGGATACCGACCTTCGTCGGTATGACGGGTAACGGTAGCCGGTAGGTCATTTATTTTACGGGTTGCTATAGCGTCGAAAACGGTGGCGCCACATCCACCGTTTTCGACACAAGGGCACAAAGGCACGCAGCCCCCGCACAACACCGCCCGTGCAACGCGCCACACGGTCCGGGATACACAAGGCCTGGCGGTACCGATGGGCGGCCGATGGAGGCGACGGCCCCTACCAGCCGCCGCTGCCGCAAACCGGTCAGGCCAGCTTCACCAGCTTTTGCAGGCACCGGATGTCCTGCCCGTCCGGGATCGGGGCGCCCTTGTTACGCATCGCCGTACGCGACACCTCCCCCACGTAAATATCACCCCGTGAATCAACCGCCACGCCATGCGGGGCAATGAACTGGCTCGGACGATCCAGGGCCGCATCGCCAAGCCGGGCGATCGGCTTTCCCTCATGCGTCCAAAGGCTGACCCGCGGGCCGATCCCGGGGGAGCGGGCATTGATCGCGAGGCCCGGGCCACTTTCCCCGATAATCGCGATCGGGTTGCGCCCCTTGGTCATGCACAACCCGCAGGGGCGGTGCATGTTGTTCCACTGCGTCTCAAACCGGCCGCTCCCGCCAAACACCTGAATCCGGTGATTTTCCCGGTCGGCGACATAGACCCAGCCATCCTCGTCGCAGCAAATATTGTGCACGATGTTGAACGCGCCGGGATCGGTGCCGGGTTCGCCCCATGAATACAGCAACCGGCCGCTGGGGTCGTAACGATGCACCTTGGCGTTGCCGTAGCCATCGGCGACGTATAAATCACCATTCGGTGCCAAAGCGGTATGGGTGCAGCGGTTCATCGGATTGCCGCTCATGTAAGGGGCGGGCGCACCTGGCACGCCAATCTGCAGCAGCAGCTTGCCCTCCGCCGTCATCTGCCGGACGGTGTGATCACCGTCGTCGGTGCAGTAGACGGTGTCGTCGGGGCCGAAATGCACCCCATGCGGGCGGACAAAAACCCCCTCCCCCCAGGAGCGCAGAAAATTCCCCTCCCGATCAAACACCGTCATCGGGTGTTCCGATCGGCTGAAGACGTAGACCTGATCTTTGCTGTCGACCCCAACCGCGGCGACTTCGCCAAAGCGCCAGCCATCCGGCAGTTTGCCCCAGTTTTCGATCACTTCGTAGCGATGCGCGCCCTCTCCGACGACGATGGTCATGCCCGATTCCCCCGAATGCCAGGGGAAGCCTCGGTTCAGCGGCGCCGAAAGTCAAAACGCCCGCAAGGCCTCACCGCCGCACGAAGACTTCCACCCGGCGGTTTTTCTCCCGGCCTTGTTCCGTGTCGTTATCAGCGACCGGCAGCAGAGCCCCAAACCCGGCGACCTGGCCGACGGTAATGCCTTCCAGTTTCAGCAAGGCGGCGACCGCCTTCGCCCGATCTTCGGAGATTTTCTTGACCGCCGCCGCCGCCCCGACATTGTCACCGAACCCCACCAGGATCAGCCGACCAGGGGCGATGCGCCGGTTCGCGAGGTAATCGGCCAGGCGGCGCATGTCCCGCTGTCCACGGTTATCGATGTCGGTCGAGCCAAACTTAAAGCGGAAATCCGTCGTCAGACGTTCCGCGCTTTTGGTCAGGGCCTCGTATTCCGGCGGCGTCCCCGGCCCATGCGCCACCGGTTCGGAGGCAATCGTCAAAGCGATGAACCCGGTTTCATCGACCAGCTTCTGCCCGGACGGCGACAGCGCGAGTTCGATAAACCGCCGCACCGCCGGGTTCGGGCTTGTGGCCGGGGTATAGAGATAGAGACGCCGCGACAGTGCATAGTCTTCCGTCGCAACCGTCAGCCGGTTCGGTTTGATCGGTGAGGCACCGTTTTCCGACACCGCCAGCGCCTTGTTGCTGGCCACATAAGGCAGGCCGATGAAGCCGATCCCAACGGGGTCCTTGTCGACGGCGCCCGATAGGGTGCTGCTGTCTTCGAAGCGCTGCGCGTCGGCGCGCAGTTTCGCCCCGCGGAGCACCAGGGCATTGAACGTGTCATAGGTCCCGGAGTTGCTGTCGCGGGCATAAATGTGGATCGCTCCGGGCGTCCCGCCGATAGATTTGTCGCCCCAATCCGTGACCGCGCCCGAGAAAATATCCCGCAGCTGCTTAATGGTCAGCACGCTGACCGGATTCTGCACATTGACGATGGTCGCCAGACCATCAAGCCCCAGCACGTGCTCATTGGTCACGGCCGTCATATCGCCCTTGTCCTTGAGCAATTCGCGCTCTTCCGGATTGATCCGGCGAGAGGACATGCCGATATCCGCCATCTCCCCGGGCTTGGTCGCGGCGAGGCCCTTGGCCGAGGTGCCGGAGCCATGTGCCGCGATATAGATCGCTTCCTGATGATCACCCCGGCGGCCGACGACCATAACCTCGTCTTCGACCTTTTCGATGCGCACGACCGACACATCGGAGTCGCCCACCTGTTCCAGATAGGCCCGCGCCAACTTGGGCGCGAGTTCGGAGCCGATGGTGTTGGAACCCCGCAACGTCAGAATGATGTCGGGCCGCGGCGGAGCCGGCGCTGGCACCGGAGCCAGCACCAAAGCCGGTTCAACCGGGGGTGGAGCGATCGTGGCCTGTTCCGGCGGCGTGGCCTCAATCGGCGGTGCAGGTTCAGGCCGCACCATGTCCGCGGCCGAAGGCGGTGGGATGGGCCGTATCGGCTCGGCGTTGACCACCACCGGTGCCGCCGTCGAACTCAGGACCGCGGGTTGCGAAGTATCAAACGCCTGTGGGGTCGAGCGCACTGGCCCACTGGTATCCGGGAAGGAAGGCGCGATGGACGGCGCCGGTGGAGCAAGGTTGGCCGTCACCGGGGCTGCCACTGAAGCCACCGATGGGCGAGGCTGAGCGGGCGCGTCCTGCATATAGAAATAGCCGCCGCCGGCCACCACCGCCAGGACCACCGCGACCAGCACCAGCCTTACCCCCTTGCCACCGCCCCCGGCAGCCGGCGCGATCAGCTTCAGGGGCTTCCCGCACTCAGGGCAAACGGCCGTTGCGGTCGCCATTGGCAGGATGTCCCGGCTCGCCGCTTTCTTGCAGCGCCCCGCCTGGTTCTCGCAAATCCCGTTCATTGCCTCTCCCACTTCCGGCGGATCATCACTGTACGGCAGGCGCTTTGACAAAGCAGCGCGGCCCCGGCTCTCGCCATGAAGGCCATGGGGCAGACAGCATAAGAACCCACGCTCTGATCACTGGTTGATAAATGTCTCAGGTATTGGACATTTGACCAGCTATTCAACGAATCGTGATTTTCACATTCGACTGAGGCTGTTTAGACTCAAACGCTGGTATGATCTAACGCGTTCATGTGAAGATTTTATCTCATATCGGTGATTACTCAATTTTCGAAGATGCTGGCCCCTTGCCAGCACGGCGGCCCCTGACCGCGAATGCCGCCGCGGGTTGCGCCTGAACCCGCCTTGGGTATCAATCCCCGGGACACAGGAGAACCCGTCCATGGCTCGTTTACGTTTTGGCGCCTTCCTCGCGCCGCACCACCCGATCGGTGAACACCCGATGCTCCAGTTCCAGCGCGACATCGCGCTGGTCGAGCAGCTCGACAAGCTTGGCTATGATGAATTCTGGTGCGGGGAGCATCATTCCAGCGGCTGGGAGATGATCGCCTCGCCGGAGATGTTCCTCGCCGCCGCCGGCCAGCGCACCAGCCGCATCAAGCTCGCCACCGGCGTCGTCTCCTTGCCCTATCACCATCCGTTCCATGTCGCCCAGCGCATGGTGCAGCTTGATTACATGACCGGCGGGCGGGCGATTTTCGGCTCCGGCCCCGGCGCCCTGGCATCAGATGCGCATACGCTCGGCGTCGATCCGATGCTGCTGCGCGACCGCCAGGATGAGGCCATCGGCGTCATCCGCCGCCTGTTCAAGGGTGAGCGCGTGACCCACAAGTCCGACTGGTTTCAGATGAACGACGCCGCCTTGCAGCTGCTGCCTTTGCAGGAGGAAATGCCCTTCGCCGTCGCCTCCCAGATTTCCCCCTCCGGCATGACGCTGGCCGGCAAGCACGGGATCGGCATCATCTCCATCGGCTCGCTGTCCGACGAGGGCCTGAACGCGCTGCCGACACAATGGAGCTTCGCCGAGGCCGCCGCCGCCAAATACGGCCAGGTCGTGGACCGTGCCAACTGGCGCGTGCTGCTGAGCTGGCACGTCGCGGAAACCCGCGAAAAAGCCCGTGCCGAGGCCCGCGACGGCCTGATGCGCCACCACAACGAATACATCACCGCCACCTTGCAGCGCCCCGGCGCCCGCCCGTTCAAGGACCCGGACGAAGCCGTCGACAAGATGGCCTTCTCCCCCGGCGCCGCCGCCACCATCGGCACCCCCGATGACCTGATCGAACGCATCAAGGCGGTCATCGATATCAGCGGCGGCTTCGGCACCGTCGTCGGTTTCGTGCACGACTGGGCCAACCCGGAAAACACCGCCCGCAGCTGGGACATGGTCGCCCGTTACGTGGTGCCGGAGATCAACGGCTACATGGCCGGCCTGCGCAAATCCCGCGAATTCGTGGCCAATAACCGCGAATATTTCAACCGCGCCCGCGAAGCCGTGATGGCCAAGATCAACGAGAACGAGGCCGCCACCGCCGCTTTGGCGGTGACGAAATCACCGATGCTGGCGGCCTCGTCCAGCAACGTCCCCGACTTCGAAGCCCGCAAGGCCAGCTGATGAATCCAGAGCGCATCCCCGTCATCGCCGGCATCGGGGAAATCAAGGACCGCCCCTCCGACCCCGCTCTGGGGTTGGAACCGGCGGCGTTGATGGCGGAGGCGCTACGCCGCGCGGATGCGGACGCGGGAGGCGGGCTGCTCGCCCGCCTCGACGCGCTGGACGTGGTGAACTCGGTCTCCTGGCCCTATGCCGACATCATGTCCGTGGTCTGCGAAAAGGCGGGCATCGCGCCCCGCTATCGCAACTACGGCCCCGTCGGCGGCGAGACCCCGATCCGCTTCCTGCACGAAGCCGCCGAACGCATCGCCCGCGGCGAAAGCAGCATCGCCGCGGTATGCGGGGCCGAGGCGCAGCATACCGCCGCCGCCGCCGCCAAACGCGGCATCGACCTGAACTGGACCGCCAAAGACCCCAACGCGGTGCCCCGCAACCGCGATTACCTGGCGCCACTCGTTCGCCGGCACGGCATCGACATGCCCATCCGGGTCTATCCGCTCTACGAAAACGCCACCCAGGCCGCCTGGGGACAGAACCCGGCGGAGGGCCAGGCCGAGTCCGCCAGACTATGGTCGCTGTTTTCCGCGGTCGCCGCCGAGAACCCTGACTCCTGGCTCACCCGCCGCTTCGCCCCGGAGGAAATCGCCACCGCCTCCCCCACCAACCGCATGATCGCCTGGCCCTATCCCAAGCTGATGACCGCCAATCCGCTGGTCAATCAGGGCGCGGCGGTGCTGGTCATGAGCCTCGCGGCCGCCCGCGCCGCCGGCATTCCGGACCACCGCCTGATCCCCATCCAGGGCGGCGCCGCGGCTGGAGAACCGCTCGACTACATGCAGCGCGACCAGTTCGTGCACGCCCATGCCCAGGACGTCGTGCTGGAAGTGGCAATAGAGATGGCCGGCGGCGCGAACCGCTTCGCCCACCGCGAATTCTACAGCTGCTTCCCGGTCGTGCCGAAAATGGCGCGGCGGAAGCTCGGCCTGCCCGAGGACACGCTGCCCACCGTCGCCGGCGGCCTGACCTTCCACGGCGCGCCCCTGAACAACTACATGCTGCACGCCGCCTGCGGCATGGTGCGCGCCTTACGCAGCGACACCGGGGCGCTGGGCCTGCTCTATGGCCAGGGCGGCTTCGTCACCAAGCACCGTTCGCTGGTGCTGGGCGGGGAGGCCTCGGGAACCCTGATCTCCCGCGACATGCAGGCGGTGGCGGATGCACGGCGCGGCCCCGTGCCGGCGACCGTGGACGTGGAGACCGGCTCAGCCGCCGTCGAGACCCATACGGTCGTGTTCAAAACCGACGGCACGCCGGAATTCGGCGCCGTTCTGCTTCGCCTCCCCGACGGCGCCCGCACCATGGCACGCGTGCCGGCCGAGGACACCGCGACGCTCTCCGTCCTGATGGACACGGCCAAAACCGCTATCGGCCGGGTCGGCGTTCTGTCCCGCTACCGGGACGGCCTCGCGGCCTGGACGGCATAAGCCCGGCCATACCGCGTCACCCCCAGCACCACCCCGGCACCCAGGAGCAACAGAATGCTCATGGGTTCCGGAGCGGGCGTCAGGCTGAAATCAGTCAGCACGCCCCCGACCGCCGATTGCAAATTCGGGTTCCCGGTCGGATCGCCCGGATCGGTCTGCAAGATATTGAGCTCGTAATAATGGCCGGGGTCATTGGGATCGCTGGTATCCTGGAACCAGTACACATTCCAGTCACCACCGGCGAAAGGCCGATCCGAATTGTAATCGGTTGTGGCGTAGTACATGCCGCCGTAATCAAACAGCGGCTGCCCCGGCGGCAGCAGCAGATTGTCCCAGACCACGCTGTTCAAATCCCCATGCCGCAGCTGCGTCTCAACCCCCGGCCCATTCGTCGGGATCGGCCCCAAAATCGGCACGCCATTGCGCTGCCCGGTAATTGAGACGATCGGATAACCAAAAATCTCGGGGAAAGGTGTCGGGTTGGGGAAGCCGGGATCCGGCGGAATCGGCGTTTGCGCGATGAGCTGATCGGTCGTGGTGATCACACCGCTCGCATGCACCGTCACATCGCCCGGCACCGCGGGCGGGATCGTGTAGGAGAAATTCCAGGTCAGATACAAGGCGTTCAGGTCCTGCGCCGCCTGCGACGGCACCGCCGTCAGCAACCCGCAAGCCAACGCCACTCCTGGCATCAAATGCCGCCAATACATCGGGCGATAAGCCATTTTTATGAACTCCTTAATCGCAATTATATCTAAATAGTATCACTCTCCCGAATGACGCGCAACATGGAATGCCCGCCGCAACGGCCGCACCAGCAACAACGCGCTCCCCCCCGCCAGCGCCATCGCCAGGAACACCAGCCCGCCATAGCGCGCGTACAAAAACCCCGACAACAGCATCATCAGCCCGCCCGGCGCGCCATAGCCGCACGCCGCATGCAGCGCCTGCGCCGTCGCCGCACGCTCCGGCGGCACCGCCCGGCTGAGCACCATCATCGACGACAAATGCTGCATCGCGAAGGTCGCGGCATGCAGCACCTGTAACAGCGCCAGCACCGCCAGCGGCGGGGCGAAGGCCGTCGCGCTCCAGCGCAGCAAGGACGCCGCCGCCGCGCAGGCGGTCAGGCCGCCGGGCCCCAGCCGCTCCACCAGCTTGCGCCCCCGCGCGAACAGAAGGATCTCGACCACGATACCCTCCGCGATCAGCAGCCCGATGGTGGCATCGCTGAACCCCTGGCTGCGCCAGAACAAGGCCGCGAAGCCGTAATAGGCCGCATGCGCCCCCTGGATCAGCGCCGTGCAGCACACCGCCAGCCGGAACGCCGGGATGCGGAACAATGCCAGTCCCGCCCAGGCCCGGGGCGCCGAAGGCGGGGTCGCCGCCTCCGGCAACAAGGGCGTGACCAGCGCCGCGCAGCCGTAGAACACGGCCAGCAGCCATGGCACCAGCCACGACCCCACCGCCGTCATCAGCCACCCGGCCGAGGCGGTCGAAATCATGAACGCCGCCGAACCCACCGCCCGCACCGGCCCATATTCCATCAGCCCCTGCCGCGCCAAAGCCAGCGCCAGGGAATCGATCAACGGATTGATCGCCGAAGCCGCGATCCCCTGCCCCGCCGCCACCAGCAGCAAGGGCACGAACCCATCCAGCGGCACATACAACAGCGCCAGCGTCATCGCCGTCAGCGCCGCCCCCAGCAGCACCGGCCGCCGCTTGCCAATCCGGTCCGCCACGCTGCCCCATTGCGGCCCGGCAAGGACGCGCAGCAGCGACGCCACGCCGAGTATCTGCCCGATGGACGCCGCCGACAGCCCGCGATCCGCGAACCAGAGCGGCATGAACCCGCTGACCGCCATCGCGGCGAAATAGGCGCCAATAAACAGCGCGACGCGAAAGCCGGCGGACAAGGCGCTCAGCCGGCGCGGTGCAGCGCGGCGATGTCCCGGACCTTGCGCGCCATGGCCGCGATGCCGTTGCCGCGATTGGTCGACAGCGCCTCCAACAGCCCCAAATCCTTCAGAAACACCGGATCCGTCGCCCCGATCTCCTCGGCCGATCGACCGGAATAGACCCGCAGCAGGAGGGCCACGAGGCCAGAGACGATCGCCGCATCCGAGGCCCCGGCGAAATACAGCAGCCCGTCGCGGACCACCGCCTCCATCCAGACCCGGCTCTGGCAGCCGGGCACGCGGTGGGAGTCATTGGCCCATTCCTCCGGGAAGGGCGGCAGTTTGCGGCCGAGTTCGATGATGAACTGGTAGCGCTCCATCCAGTCATCGAACATCGACAGCTCATCGCCAATCGCGGCAATGGCCTCGGCCGCGGTCGCTTCCTCGGGCTGCAGAAACGGATCGGCCATCGATCAGGTGGCCAAAGCGAGAAGGCCGTAGCCGGTGGTAAAGGGCGCGACATAGTTGCGGTGCACCCGCTTCACTGTCGGCCCCATCGCCGCGCGCATCGCCAGCCACATGATCATCTCAACCCCTTCGGTGCCGCCGCGGTCCATGTACTCGCGCAGCGAGAGATTGGCGAGTTGCTCCGGATCGGATTCCAGCAGATCGAGGAACTCATTGTCCCAGGCCTCATTCTTTTGACCGAATTGGGTGCCGTGCAGCTGATGCGTCAGCCCGCCGGTGCCGAACACCACCACCCGCTTATCCTGCGGGAAGGAGGCCACCGCCCGGCCAATGGCCTGCCCCAGTTTGAACAGACGCCGCGCCGAAGGGATCGGGTGCTGGATCACATTCACCGCCAGCGGCACCACCGGCACCGTCCAGTTGGTGTCCGTCAGCAGCGGCAGGAACGACAGCACGCCGTGATCGACCGCCATGTCCTGGCAAATGGTGGGATCGAACTCGTCCTCCACCAATGACCGCGCCAGATGCCGGCCGAATTCCGGATCGCCGGGCAGGTCGGGCAATGGCCGCTTGCCCCAGCCCTCATCGGCCTGGGTATGGGTGGCCCCCACGCCCAGCGCGAAAGTCGGCCAGGCATCGAAGAAGAACCGGTTGGCATGATCGTTGTAAACGATCAGGAACAGATCCGGCTTGAG
Source organism: uncultured Acetobacteraceae bacterium (assembly GCA_903900905.1). Classification (GTDB taxonomy): domain Bacteria; phylum Pseudomonadota; class Alphaproteobacteria; order Acetobacterales; family Acetobacteraceae; genus Rhodopila. Next base: position 952 of record CAIUPC010000740.1, on the reverse strand, counting down.
CGATTCCAGCCAGGCCCGGGCCGGCTCATAGCCGCTGAACAGCGGCGCCCAAACGGGATCTTGCTGCAGGCCCTTGTCATAGGCCGTACCAATGGTGGGTGCGTGGGAGGAGCCGATACCGCCAACGATGCGTGCCATGTCAGTTGATCCTTCCAGCGGTATGGGCGCCGATATGCGGCAGCGGGTGGCCGGTGACGGCGCCGATTTTCAGCAACAGATAAATGCTCGCGCCCTGATCCATCATCGCTTTCCAATCCCTGCGGCGGATCAGGTCCTTTTCGATATCGGACAGATGGTAGGCGTCCATATAGGCTTCCTCATCGGCCTTGAACCGGTCCCGGTTCGCGGGCGCGGTGAATGACATCGCCATCTTGTTCAGGCGGTAGCCCCGGGCCGAACGCTCCCCGGTGAACAGCAAGGCGCCGGATACGATATCGTCCATGGCGGGTCCCTCCGTTTGTTTGGTTTCTGGCGTTGGACGTTAGCATAGGGCCTGGGCGCCCGCATCCAAAGGGACAAGCCTCCGGGGGAGGAATGAAACCGCAAGGACGGTGCCAGCGCACGCCTCCCCCAAACCTTGGGGCCTGTTGAGGAATAAACGCGCCGAATGAAGCGCTTCTATCCAATTCCGTCATGCCGGGCGAAGGCCCGCAACCCCGTCATGCCGACGCAGGTCGGCATCCACGCCTTCTTCCATCGGATCGGGCAAAGGCGTCGATGCCGCCTCAGTCGCCATGGTCGGGCTTGTCCCTACCGCATTCACAGATTGTGGAAACGATTTTCGTCTGTCGTGCTCTATATCGTCATGGCCCGGCTTGTCCCTACCGGATTCACAGATCGCGGAAACGAAAATTTGGCAGGTGTGGACAACGGTATTTTCTCCCCGTCATGGCCCGGCTTGTCCGGGCCACCCCCGCCGCACCGTGCCGCGATAGGTGGCCCGGACAAGCCG
>CAIUPC010000739.1 GCA_903900905.1 uncultured Acetobacteraceae bacterium | reverse complement strand
TGGATGGGGACAGGCCGGAGGATGTGGTCGCCTGGACCGGCCCGGCGGTGGGGGCGCATACGCGGTACGTGCTGGACACGCTGCTGGCGGGGTGAGGCTGGCAAGGCGTCGAACCGAGTCCGAGGCTTGTTAGCCCGTCATCCCCGGGGATGACGGTTTTTCAGGCCCTTGCCCGCGCGTCAGACCCTATCGGAAAAGCATCCGGGAACAACAGCTTGCTACCCATTCTTGCCATGATCCTGTATATCATGGCCGGCATGCGCGCGATCCTTACCTTGCCCCTGCTTCTGCTCCTCGCCGCCTGTGGCGGCTCCGGTTCCTATGATCCGGCACCGCCCAGGGTCGGGTCCTATGTCGGTGGCACCGTTCCGCTGGAATGTGCCCCCTTCGCCCGCGCCCTCAGCGGCGTGCGGCTGTATGGCCCGGCCGGGGACTGGTGGTGGGAGGCGGAGGGCCGCTACGCCCGCTCCTACACGCCGGAGGTCGGTTCGGTGCTGGTATTCACCCCCTCCGCCCGGCTGCGATCGGGGCATGTTTCCGTCGTGTCCCGCGTGGTCTCCAGCCGCCAGGTCCTGGTGACCCAGGCCAACTGGGTGCATCACCGCGTGACCGAGGATCAGCCGGTGATCGACATCTCCCCCCGCAACGACTGGAGTGAGGTGCGGGTCTGGTGGCCACCTTCCGGGCAAATGGGCATCCACCCATACCCAACCTTCGGCTTCATCCGCGCCAGCCGCCCGGCCTCGCACGAGCAACTGGCCGACAAGACCCCGGCGGCGATCAGGCTGGCGATGGCAGGGCGCTAACCCGCCAGCAACCGCCCATACCCGGCCACGCCGCCCTCCATCTGCATCAGCCGCATCACCGCCCAGAGCGCCGCCTGATTGGTGGTGATCACCGGCTTGCCGAATTCCTGCTCCCACCCCGCGATCGACGGCATGGTGGGGAAATTGCCGCCGGGCACCACCAGCACCTCAACCGCGGCGCTGTCGATGCGGCGGAAGGCGTCGCGGGCATTCTCCGGCCCCATCTTGCCGATAGCGTAGGAATCATTGGCGTCGAAGCCTTCCATCGCCACGACCTCCAGCCCGTACTTGGTTTCGTAATACCGCTTCGCCCGCGCCAGCGCGTCCGGCGAATAGGGGGTCGCGATCGCGATCCGGGTCGCACCCAGCGCCCGCACCGCCTGGCCGATAGCCTGGGCGGAGGTCACGGCGGGCGCCTTGGCCCCCGCGCTCATGATCGCTGTCGCCTTCTCGCAATAATCATCGTCGAACAGGCTGGCGGAGGTCTGCGCCAAGGCAATCGCCTCCACCCGCGCATCCCCCAGCATCTTGCTCTGATACGTCAGATCGGCGTCGAGGCTGGGGGAGAACGGCGTGTTCCCCCCCTTTCCCAATCGCGCGACATGCACTTGCAGGTTCGGCGGCAGCAGCCGGCCGTACTCGATTTCGCAGGTGGTGTTGGTGGAGGGGATCAACACCCCGAAATGCCGTGTCATGCCGCGTTCGCTCCTGTCGTTGTCAGGCCCCTTCTATCACGCGCCTTCTATCAGGCTCCTGGGGGCCGTTTCATCTTACACGTTGTCGGCTGATCGAGATTAGCCGCCGTCACCGTGTTTTCGGTTTTCCAGCCGAGGCCGGTCTTCTCCGAATCATACTTCACGCCCTTGCTGAACACCGCCTGAAAGAACGGGGTCAGCATCTGGTGATCCTCTTTGCGCATCCGGTTTTGCTGCCCGGAGAGGTCCGGGACCTGCATCTCCTCCAGCGCCAAAGCCACTTTCAGCGCGTCGGTGGTGCCGGCCTTGATCACCGCCTGGCGCATCATTTCGAACATCGTCGGGTAATTGCCCCAGACGAAATCGAAATCGATGTGTTTATCGCGGAATGAGGCCATGAATTTATCGCTGGCGGCATTCCCCAGTTCGGCGGGAATGTTCTCGTGGAAATCGACCACCGCGTGGACTTTGCCGACCCCGGGCTCACCCATCGCAGTCGGCCCGCCGTTGAGATGGGCGGAGAAGGTGTAGTAGCCGACATTCAAACCGGTTTCGAACCCGGATTTGACCAACTGGTTGAAATCCACCCCCCAATTGGATGTCAGAAGGGCTTCCGCGCCCGATCCTTTGACCTTGGCGACATAGGACGAGAAGTCCTTCACCTTGCCCAGCGGCACCAGATCCGAACCGACGATCTGAATTTCCGGCCGCAGTTTCGCCAGGAAGCGGCGCAAATCGGCCTCGACCGATTGGCCGTACAGGTAATCCTGGTTAATCAGATAGACCGATTTCAGCCCAGGCGGCAGGGAGCGGACCATCGTCTCCACCCGCATCGAGACATTGCCGACGAAACGGAAATGCCAGAAATCGCATTGCTCGTTGGTCAGCTCGTTCGCCAGCGCGGCGCAGTTCATGTACAGCACCCGGCGATCCGGGTTGCGGGCGTTGAACTTGGCGACGCCGTCGATCATGGCCGCGGCGACGTTGGAGCCGATGCATTGCATCACGAAGGGGATGTTCGCATCAGTCGCCGATTTGAGGGCGATCATCGCCTCCGCCGGCTGCAGCTTGTCGTCGAAGGTAACGATCTCGAATTTCTTGCCGAGCGCGCCGCCGCGGGCGTTGACGGCATCGAGCGAGAATTGCAGTTGTTTGAGGAACGCATCCCCCTGCGGCGCGAACGCGCCGGAGAAGGGGCCGATGAACGCGATCTTGATGGTATCGTCCGCTGCTTTGGCACGAGGACCTGGCAGTAGGCACGCCGCGAACAGCGCGGCACAGGCCAGACGGCGTAATAACCGCATCTTGAACACTCCCTGTTCTTGCCCTTTTGGGCTTTCATTATTGGCAGGCTGGCCGGCTGCGCCGAACCACACACTGATACTAGGACCGGACGCCGCATCCCGCCAGTCCTTCTGCCAGGCCTGCCAGCAGGCCTCCCGCCTTGGGCCAAAGCCGTGCTATTCCGGGGCATGGCACAACCAGCCGCCCTTCCCACCCCGACCCCGGCGTCATTGCAGGAAGCCGCGGTCAACTACCTCGCCCGCTTCGCCGCGACCGAGGCCGGCCTGCGCGCCGTGCTCAACCGTCGCATCGACCGCTGGGCTCGCTCAGCCGCGGCGGACGATCTGGCCGAACAGGTGACCGCGCTGAAACAGGCGGCGCGCCTGGTCAGCGCCCGGATGGTCGAACTGGGGCTGATCAACGATGCCGCCTTCGCCGAACAGCGGGCTGCCGGATTGACGCGGACGGGACGATCACGCCGCGCGGTCGCCGCGCGTCTGACGGCGAAAGGCGTGGATCCGGATCTCGCGCAGGCGGCGATCCCGGACGACCCGGACACCGAACTCGCAGCCGCCCTCATCCTCGCCCGCAAACGCCGGATCGGCCCCTTCCGGCGGAGCGAGGCCCCGGATCAGGCCGCGCGGATGAAGGAAATGGGGGTTCTGGCACGCGCCGGCTTCCCGCAACCCATCGCCCGCCAGGCATTGGCAATGGAGCCGGAAGAAGCCGAAACCCGCATCGCGGCGTTCCGGCAGTAATACCAATCCTCCTTGAGGTTGACGTACCGGCGGTTCCCCTACCGTCATGGCGGGAGCAGGCCCGCCACCCACGACTTCGTTGATCACAGCAGCAAAGTCGTGGGTGGTCCGCCTTCCCGGACCATGACGATTCTATCTGCGCCGATGGGTCAATGTTTCTGCCGGCTGGTATAATATCGCAGACGCTACAACAGAGTGGGGCGGCAGGCCTTACGGCCGCACCAGCATGGTCTCGTGATGCGCCATCGAGCGGTGCCAGAGGAACAGCGGGATCACCAGCAGGCCCAGCACCGCCGACATCAGCAGCCCGCCCGCCGGGCCACCGTACAGGTCCGCCGCCCAGCCGCAGGTCAGCGGGCCGATCGTGCCGCCGATATAATAGACGGTGTAGAATATCCCCATGCCGACGGCCCGGTTCTCCGGCCGCGCCGATAGCGTGCCCACGGCCATGATGACCCCCGGATGCACCGCCCCGATAACGCCCAGCACCACGGCCCATAATATGGGCCACCCGGTCAGAGCCGTGCCAACAATGCCAGCCGTCAGAGCCGCCGTCCCCAGCAGCAGAATGTTCAAGCCGCCAAACCGGGCCGCCAGATCGCCGCCGTAAATTGTCGCCGGCACGTTGCCCCAGGTGCCGATGGTCATCACCAGACCGATCAGGGCGAGGCTATCGCCGCGGACGCTCATGGTCGCGGGGATATAAGCGGTGTAGCCGGCGTAACACCCGGTATAGGCGGTCCAGATCAGGCCGGCGATCGTGAGCAGGATGCACTCCCGCCGGCTGGGCCAGGCGAAGCCGCGCGGTACGGCGGCGGCATGCGCGGTCGGGCGGTAGCTGGCCAGGAACAGCACCAGCGCCATCGCCGACATCACTCCGGCCGACAGGAACCCCGCCTGCCAGCCGAACCCATGCAGGATGGGCGGCAAAATCAGCTGCGCCATGCCCACGCCGATCGGGTAGGTGCAGACGGAGATCGCGATCGCCAGCATGAACTGCTTGCCGGTGAAGAAATCGGCGATGATTTTGCCCTGCAGGACGATCATCGCCACCGCGCCGACGCCCGACAGGGTGCGCCCGGCCGCGATCCCCGCCGGGCCGCCACCGAAGCCGCTGACCAGCGCGCCGATGGTCATCAGCGCCAGCCCGCCGCTGAGCACCCAACGGTCCCCGAACCGCCGGCCCAGCGCGCCGAGCGGCAGAGCGACAAAGACTCCGGCCAGCATGAAGGCGCCGATCAATGAGCCGAAGGCGGAGTAGGACAGGCCGAACAGGGCGATCAGATCGGGTCCCATGCTGGCGACGCTCTGGAACTGGTAGCCAAAGGCGATCCGCGCCAAAGCCAGGGCGGAGAGAATGATCCAGGGCCGCACGTCTTGGGGTTTCCTCAGCCGGTTTTCACCACCCTACAGAAGCAAGGCCGCACCGCATACCGCGAGGTAGCGTCCGGCCGCGCGGGCGGTTATTCTGCGGCATGATCGACTCTCCCGTTTTCCTTGATGTTGGCCGCCCGCCGGTGCCCGACATGGTGATCCCGCGCGGCGTCGTGCCGTTTTTCATGCCCAATCGCCCGGTGCGCGGCCGACTGGTCCGCCTCGGTCCGCTGGCGCATGCGCTGCTGATGCGCCACGACAACCACCCCAAGGTCAGCGAATTGGTGGGCCAGGCCCTGGCGCTGGCGGCCGGCCTGTCCACGGCGCTGAAGTTCCGCGGCACCTTCAGCCTGCAGGCCAAGGGCAAGGGCGCGGTCGACATGCTGCTGGCCGACTGCACCGACACCGGGGAGCTGCGCGGCTACGCCCGCTCGGACGCCGAAATGCTGGAAACGCTGCTGGCCATCGATCCGTCCCCCGCCGCTGACGCGCTGCTGGGTTCCGGCTATCTGGCCTTCACCGTCGATCAGGGCGGCGATCAGAACCGGCATCAGGGCATCGTCGCGATCGAGGGCAGCAACCTCGCCACCATGGCGCTGCATTACTTCGAAACCAGCGAGCAGCTGCGCTGCCACATCCACCTCGCCTGCGAACACACGCCCGAAGGCTGGCGCGCCGGGGCGTTGATCCTGGAGCGCGTGGCCGGCGCCGGCGGCATCGACCCCATCCTCGATCAGGAGGCGCAGGAGGAAAGCTGGCGCACCGCCTGCATTCTGGCCGGCACGTTGACGGACCGGGAACTGCTCGATGACAACCTCCCTGCTGAAGACCTGCTCTACCGGCTGTTCCATTCGGAGGGCGTGGCCGTCGATCGCGCCCGGGCTTTGTCCTATGGCTGCCGCTGCTCCCGCTCCCGGCTGTCGGGCATATTGCAGGGCTTCTCCGACGACGACCTTGATCACATGGCGATCGAGGGCACCATCACCATGACCTGCGAATTCTGCCATTACGACTTCCGCTTCCCGCGGGAGGAG
>CAIUPC010000738.1 GCA_903900905.1 uncultured Acetobacteraceae bacterium | reverse complement strand
CGCGGGTCGCCGTTATCGCCGAGCCATTGATCCACCCGGTGCGGCCCGGCGTTGTAGGCGGCGGCGGCCAGCGGCAGGGCGCCGTCGAAGCGGTCCAGCACCTCTTTCAGATAGGCCGTGCCGAGGCGCATGTTGTGGTTCGGATCGACCGTCAGCGTGGGCACCGCCGGCGGCACGCCCAGGCCCTTCGCCACCGCCGTCGCCGTCGGCGGCATCAGCTGCATCAGCCCCCGCGCGCCGGAGGAACTGACAGCGGCGACGTCGAAGCTGCTCTCCTGCCGCATGATCCCCAGCGAGGCGGCGGGGTCGAGCACCGGCGGCGGCTCGAACGGCTGCGGCCAGCCGGCGCGGGGCAGCGGGATCCCATCCCGGCCGAGGCGCCGGGCCACGAACACCGCCATATCCGGCAAGCCCACTTTCAGCGCCAGTTCGGCGGTCAAAGCGCGTTCGGCGGGATTGGGCGCGAGCTCATCCATGCGCAGCAGGAAGGGCCGGGCGCGGGCCGGATCGCCCCAGGCCACCAGCCAGGTGGCGGCGCGCACGACCTCGTGCCCGGTGAAGGCCAAGGCGGTGTCGCGGTTCCATTCGGGGTCGCGCAGCCCATTGATGCGGGCGTTCAGCCGCGCCGCGTCGTCGCCCAAGGCCACGGCGGCGAGCTGGCCGTAGAACGTGGTCGTCCAGCGCGCGGCCTGGAGATATTCGGGGCGCGGGTCCTGGCCGAGGGCCTCGGCGGTGCGGCCGAGCCAGTAATGCGCCCGGCCCTGGGTGATCGCGGCGCGGGAGATATCGGCCAGGGTCTGGAAATGCGCCTGCGCTTTCGCCGGCTGCTTCAACCGGCGCAAGGCGATGAAGCCGGCGAGGAATTCGGCGTCCGTGCGTTGCTCCGCTCCTGTCTGCCCGTGCGCGGCGGCGACGGCATAGGCGTTGGTGTCGTCCCCGGCCTTCAGCAAAGCGCGGATCAGCAGGGATCGTTCGGTCCAGAACTCCGCCAGCCGATCGGGCGCCAGGTCCTGGGCCGTGGGGGCGTCGGCGGTCCAGAGGGCGGCGGCGGCGCTCCAGGCTTCGCTCCGGCGCAGGTCGCGGGCGCGGGCCAGGGTCTGGGCGGGGTTGGCGGTTTCGGCCAAAGCGCGGCGTTTGGCGTCCAGGCGCGGGCGCTGGCGGGCGGCGCCGGCGGCATCGCGCCAGACCAGCCGCTGGTAGCGGGCCCATTCGTCATCCGGGGTCAGGGCGGCGCCCCAGCGGGCCAGGAACTCGGCCTCGTTCGGCACGCCGGCGATCCAGGCCTTGCGGGCGAAGCCGGTGGCGGTGTCGCCGGTGGTGGCCTCGGCGCAGCGCAGCAGGGTGGCGGGCTGCGCCGGCGGTGTGGCCGCGCATTGCGCCGCGACCACGGCCAGGTCGGGTTCGGTGATCAGCGCTTCCTGGCGGCGGCGTTCCAGCCCGGCCTGATTGGGCCAGTCGGGGCTGGCGGCGATGAAGGCGGCGAGTTCGCTGGCGCTCGCCCCGTTCTGCGCCAGCATCCGGTAATACCGCACCAGCTTGACCGCCACCGGATCGGCCACCGCGGCGGCAGCAGCCTCCGCCTCCGTCCAGCGATCGGCTTTGATGGCTGCGATGGGGCTGGGCGTCTGGGCGCGCACCGCCCCGCTTGCGCAGAGCAGCGCCAGACCAGCGGCAAGAAGGCGAATTTCAGGGCGCATGCCGCTTTGTAGCGCCCCCGGGCCGGTGCGGTCGATCCCTGCTTGACAGCGCGGCGCTTGACCGAATATGAACGAACGATCGTTAAGCAAAGGCGAGACAATGAAGCAGCCCGGGGGCAAGCGCGAACGCATCAGGACGGAGGCTTTGCGCCTGTTCTCCGAACGCGGGGTGGAAGCGGTGTCGGTGCGCGACATCGCGGCGGCCTGCGAGATGAAGGCGCCGAATCTCTACGCCCATTTCGCCTCCAAGGAGGATCTGGTGCATGCGCTGTTCCACGAGGGCTATGCCGAATACGGCGCCCTGCTGGCCGCGGCGAATGATGGCGATGCCCCGTTCCGGGTCCGCCTCGGCCGCATGGTGCGGGAAATCTGCCGCCTGCACGACGAGGACACCGACCGCTTCCGGTTCCTGGTGATGACGCAGCACGGCTACCTCGCCAGTGTGCCGCGCGACGAGCGCAACCCGGTGGAGGTCATCTGCCGCGCGGTCGCCACCGCCATGGCGGCGGGGGAAATTCCCACCCGCGATCCGGACCTGATGGGCCTCGTGCTGATTGGCATCCTCGTGCAACCCGCCACCGGCCGTCTGTATGGGCGGCTGGACGGCGGATTGCTGCAACGCGTTGAAGAACTGACCGCCATGTGCTGGCGGGTTTTGTCATGACTATCGAACCAGGAGTTCCGGCCATGGATCATGCTTCCCCGCTGGCGTTGTTGCGGACCAACCGCCTCTGGCCCCTCGTGTTGGCGCAGTCCTGCGGGGCGCTGAACGATAATCTGGTCAAGAACGCGATGGTGGTGCTGGCGATCTTCAAGGCCGGTGCGGGCGGGGCTGGACTGTCGGCGCTGGCCGGGGCGCTGTTCATCGCGCCCTATATCCTGGCCTCGGCCACCGCCGGGAAGATCGCCGACCGGTTTCCAAAGCCGGCGGTGATTAAGGTCTATAAGATGGCGGAGGTGGGGCTGATGCTGGCCGCGGCCGCGGCCTTCCTGGCGGAGAGCATTCCGGCCCTGCTGGCCGTGCTGGTGGGTCTCGGCTTGCAGGCGGCCCTGTTCGGGCCGGTGAAATACGGCGTGCTGCCGGAACATCTGACCGAGCACGAGATCGTCGCCGGCAATGGCGTCATCGAGGCGACCACCTTCCTGTCGATCGTTATCGGCACCGTCGCCGGCGGCGCGCTGGTGCTGCTGCCCGGCGGCACCGCCATTGTGGGGGTGACCGGCGTTTTGCTGTCGCTGATCGGCCTTTATGGCGCGTTCCGCATCCCGCCGGTGCCGGCGGCGGATCCCGGCCTGCGCGTGGGCTGGAATTTCCTCGGCGCCACCTGGACCGTGGTGCGGCATGCATCCAAACAGCGGCCGATTTGGCTGTCGCTGCTGGCGCTCAGCTGGTTCTGGACCATCGGCGCGACTCTGCTGACCGAATTCCCCATCGTCGCCCGTGACACGCTGGGTTCCGGCGGCAGCGTGCTGACGCTGTTGCTGGCGGTGTTCGCGCTCGGCACCGGCGCCGGTTCCATCGGCTGCGCGAAACTGCTGCATGGGGAGGTCTCGCCCCGCCACGTGCCCTTCGCCGCCTTTGGCATTTCGTTGTTCTGCTGGGATTTCGCCCGCGCGGCCGGCGCCGCCGGCACATTGCCCGATGCCTGGGCGGTGCTGCAGGCGCCAGGCGGCTGGCGGATGCTGGTTGATCTGACGCTGCTGGCGGCGTGCGGAGGCATGTTCTCGGTCCCGCTCTACGCGATCATTCAGGAGCGGTCGGCGCCTGGCGAACGCTCCCGCATGATCGCGGCGAACAACGTCATGAACGCGCTGTTCATGGTGGGCGGGGCCGGCGCGGCGGCGGGGCTGGCGGCGCTGGGGGTCGATGCGCCGGGCGTGCTGAAAATCGCCGCTTTGGCCAATTTCGGGGTGGCGATCTGGATCGTGCGCATCCTGCCGCAGGATTTCTGGCGCAGCGTGTTCCGCTGGTATTTCGAAACATTCCATGGCGTCGATGTCGCGGGGTTGGAGAATTATCGCGCCGCCGGCGACCGGGTGGTGATCGTGTCCAACCACCAATCCTTCGCCGATGCCTGCCTGATCGCGGCCTTCCTGCCGGACAGCCCCTGCTTCGCCATCCATACGCAACAAGCCGCGAAATGGTGGGTGAAGCCGTTCATCTCCCTGGTCGATACCTTTCCGGTTGATGTGCAGTCGCCGTATTCCCTCAAATACATGGTTGAAGCGGTGCGCGATCATGGCCGCAAGCTGATGATCTTCCCGGAGGGCCGCATGACCCGCACCGGCGCGCTGATGAAGGTCTATGAAGGTGCTGGCCTGGTCGCTGACAAGGCCCATGCCAAAATTTTGCCCATCAGCATCGAGGGGTTGCAGTTCACCCATCTCGGGCGGATGGGCGGGCGGTTGCACCTGCGCTGGTTCCCGCGCCTGAAGCTGATCATCAACCCGCCGGTTGATTTGGCGCCGGTGGGGGTCGAACATCTGCCGCCGCGCAAACGCCGTGAGGTCATTGGCCGCGCTTTGCAGGACGTGCTCGTCAACGCGGTGTTTCGTAGCAAGAGCATCGACCGCAGCTTGTTCGCGGCTTTGCTTGATGCCCGCCACGCGCATGGCGGCAAGACCCTGATCGCCGAGGATATCCAGCGCAGCCCCATCACCTATGACCGCATGGTGCTCGGCGCGGCAGCTTTGGGGCGCCGGCTGCGCAATGAGGGCCAGTACGTCGGCGTCATGCTGCCGAACGCCAATGCCACGGTGGTGACCTTCATGGGGCTGCAGGCTTTCGGGGTCGTGCCCTGCATGCTGAACGTCTCCGCCGGCGCGGATGCCATGCTGTCGGCCTGCCGGGCGGCGCAGGTGCGGGTGGTGATCTCCAGCCGCGCTTTCATCGACAAGGGGCGGTTGAGCGCGACCGTCGCGCAGATGGAGCGGGAGGTACATTTCATCTGGCTTGAGGACCTTGCGTCCGAACTCGGCCTGACGGCCAAGGCGCGGGCCTGGTTTGATCGGCTGCGCGCCCGGCGCCTCCCCGGCGCGGTGGCGGACCCGAACAGCCCGGCGGTGGTGTTGTTCACCAGCGGGTCGGAGGGGCGGCCGAAAGGCGTGGTGCTGAGCCACCGGCAGCTGCTGGCGAACTGCGCCCAGCTGTCATCGGTGATCGACTTCCATGGCGGCGATATCCTGTTCAACGCCATGCCGATGTTCCACAGCTTTGGCCTGACCGGCGGCACCATCGTGCCGCTGCTGTCGGGGGTGCGCACCTTCCATTACCCCAGCCCGCTGCACTACCGCATCGTGCCCGGCCTGATCTACGACACCGACGCCACCATCTGCTTCGGCACCGATACCTTCCTGAACGGCTGGGCGCGGTTCGCGCATCCCTATGACTTCTATGCCATGCGCTACATCTTCGCCGGGGCGGAGAAGGTGCGCGACGAAACCAAGCGCCTGTTCGCGGATCGGTTCGGGGTGCGGATCCTGGAGGGTTACGGCGCCACCGAAACCGCGCCCGCTTTGGCCATCAACACCGCCATGCACTGCAAATCCGGCACCGTCGGACGCTTCCTGCCAGGCATCGAATGGCGGCTGGAACCGGTGCTGGGCGTCGATCCCGGCGGGCGGCTGTTCGTGCGCGGGCCCAATGTGATGCTGGGCTATCTCCGCGATGCCGCGCCGGGGGTGCTGGAGCCTCTGGCCGATGGTTGGTACGATACCGGCGACATCGTTGCGGTCGATGTGCAGGGGTTCGTGTCCATTCTGGGGCGGGCGAAGCGGTTCGCGAAAATCGGCGGCGAAATGGTCTCGATGACGGCGGCGGAGGCTCTGGTCGCCTCGGTCTGGCCAGGCGAGCTGGTGGCCGTGGTCGCCGTACCCGATGCCCGCAAAGGGGAGCAGCTTGTGCTGGTGACAGCGCGGGTGGATGCGGAGATCGGCCCGGTGCTGGCGGCAGCGCGGACCCGCGGCATCCCGGAGATCATGGTGCCGCGGACGGTGCTGCGGGTGGACGCGGTGCCGCTGTTGGGCACGGGGAAGGTGGACTACCCGGGCGTGATGGCGCTGGTTGGAGCAGACGGCGTATCACATTGATCATGCCCGCAATTCGGGGGCAGGTTTCATTGATCGCGGCAGCGATGCCAGGGTAAACGGCACGGGACCGGTGGTATTGCCATCTGCCAGCCCCCGCAAGGCGCCATGGTCCATGATCATCATGTCCGCCGCGCCGGCGTAGTCGATCATCCCATCGCCCTTCAGTTTCGTCATCGTGCGGCTGATGGTTTCGATCGTCAGCCCCAGATAATCGGCGATATCGCCCCGGCTCATTGGTAAGCCAAAGCGGCGGGGCGGTGCATGGCCGGATTCGGCGGCCGGCCCGCGGGCGAGGAGGAATGAGGCCAGCCGCTCCCGCGCGTTCTTCCGGCCGAGCAGTAGCATCTGGTCCTGCGCGGCGACCAGCTCACCGGATGCGACCCGCATCAGCCGCTTTTCCATCGCCGGGTAATCGTCAATCAGCTGGCGCAGTTTTGCCCGTGGGAACCGGCAGTACCGCACGGTATCGATGGCTTCGGCGTTGAAGGCATAGGACTCCGATACGGCCAGGCCGAGGAAATGCCCGGCGCTGGCGAAACCGGTGATCTGCCGCCGCCCGTCGGGCAGCAGCTTGAAAAGCCGTGCCGTACCGCTGGAAATGTTGAAGAAATCGGTGGCGGCCTCGCCTTCCGTCACGAAGGTCGTGCGTGGTTTGGCGACGCTTTCAACCGACGCGCTCGCAAGCCGATCGAGATCGGTTTGAGGAATGGCGGCGCAGACGCTGAATGGGCGCGCGGCGCACCGGGAACACGGGGTATCCGCGGCCCGTGGTCGCGCATGAACCGGCATTGCCATGGCAACGGTCATAAAGACCCTCCTGCTCGGCCCGGTTCGAGAGTGATTGGTGTTTCGCGATGATACGGGCGGCCCATTGCTGACGCGCCGGGATCGCCGCGGATAGCGACGGAATATACTCATAGCGCATAGCGAAATGATCTGATCATCCACTGGCCCCGGCATGGCGGCACCCTTGCGGCGATATCGTTCGTGCCACCCGACCGGGCCTCAACCGGTCTGTGGCTGGTACCAGTCGGGGGATGGGCCGGAGATCGCCTCGATCGCGGGCACGAAATTCCGCTCCGCCGCCGACACCGCGGCCGCGAGATTGTCAGCGATCTGGCTCCAGCGTTCCGGCCCGCCGATAGGGAACTGGCCAAAGGATGGAACGCCGCGGATGTCTCCGGTCAAGGCGCGTTTCGCGGCGGGCAGGCCGATGGAGACTTTGAAGGCTTCCGTGCCCATCAGCCCCTGCACCCGCAGGAAGGCGAGGACCTGATTGCTCCAGGTGCCAACGTCGATGACCAGCTCGACGGTCAGGTTGCCAGGCGTGCGGCGGCGCAGGGTGAAGCTGCCGTGCTCCCCCCGGCAATCATAGCCCAGGGGTGCGAAGACCCGGACAAGGTCGGGTTTGCGCACGCCGCCGGGGCTGACGAGGGTGTCGTCGCTTGGGGGCAGGTCGTGCGGCAGGGAGTCGAGCAGCGCCGGCATGCTGGCGTGCCAGGCGTGGATGACGGCGCGCATCGCCTCATTCACCGGTGCTGATGGTGGCGTCGGGGGTGCGGCGGCCATGGGAATTTGCGCGGTTTTCCGTGCCTTGCCGCAGGCGGCGAGCACGGCGGCGACGGCTGGCGGAGGCGGGGGCAGCTTTTTGGCCGTGGGGTCGCCGTCGGCGATCCAGAGTGCGGAAACGGCGCGTTCACGGCCGTTGACCCACCAGTTGTCCTTGATGGCGATGCCGGGGGCGAGGGCGGCGCTGCCGATATCGATTCCGGCCCGTGCCAAAGCACGCAGGGCCTGCGGGTCCGGTGCGGCGATGGGGCCGCCGCCGAAGCCAGGCGCGGAAAGGTGGAAGGTGATACGGGGGAAGGGGAAGGATCGCGGCACCCCGGCGGCGATGGCGGCCAGGGTGGCGAAGTCCGCGGCTTCGTCCGGCATCCCGTCGTTGGTCAGCGCTTTGGCCGTGGCCGTTGTCGCCAAGTCGGCGGGCCGGGTGCGCAGGAAGCGCCCCATCTCGGGGAAGCGCTTCAGCACCCGGTCGACGCTGGAGATCTGTTTGACCCCGAGCTGTTCGGCCATGGCGCCTTGCGTCCCATCCGTCATGGTGAACCGGATCATTGGCTCCCCGAAGTCATGCGCCAGGAAGGCGGCGTGGATGCGGGTGAGGACCTCGGCCAGGGGTTCCTTGCGGCTGGCGGCGTAGGTGGTGAAGATCGCGATCTGCATCGGCCGGGCTCCGCGCGGTTCGGCTTCGGGGTATCCTGGTTTGTTCGGGCTTTATAGGGCCAGGAGAAGCCGGGATGAAGCGTTGGGGCGGGGCGTTTCAGGGGTATCGCATATGGCAGATTTCCGCCAAAAACCGTCATCCTCGGGACAAGCCCGAGGATGACGGTTTTTACGGGGGTGCCGCTCCTCCGTAAGCCATATGCGATCACCCTGCGGGTCGTTTCGTTATCGTTTCAGAGTTCTGTTTTTGGGCATGGAGTCCCAAAAGAGGAGCTAACGGCTGGTGCTGGAAAAAGCCGGCATTCAGTCAGGAGACTGAATGAACCAGGCAGATCCCGCGCTGCCCAAACGCACATATCGCATCGTGTGTGCTACCACAGGGCGTCCAGGGTGATCGCATTTGGATCGACGTGCGTCACAGTCGAACCCTCAGCGTCATCCCCGGGCTTGTCGCGGGGACCAAGGTTTCCGCCGCTGCCGCGATTGGT
>CAIUPC010000737.1 GCA_903900905.1 uncultured Acetobacteraceae bacterium | reverse complement strand
GTCACAGGTCGTTCCACGCCGTCATGGCCCGGCTTGTCCGGGCCAACCCCGCCCGCACCCTGCCGCGATAGGTAGCCCGGACAAGCCGGGCCATGACGATATAGAGCACGACAGACGAAAATCGTTTCCACGATCTGCGAATCCGGTAGCGCTGAACGGGGCCATGGCAAAATCTGCGGAAAAGGCCCAAGGTCGGCGGGATTCTGATCGCAGGGAGAACCCAATGGCCACGACCGCCGCCGGCACACACCAACCTTGGTACCGTTTGCTCTATGTCCAGGTGCTGGTAGCAATCGCTTTAGGCATGCTGCTCGGCGTCGTGGCGCCAGAGACGGCGAAATCCCTGAAATGGCTCGGCGATGCCTTCGTCTCGCTGATCCGGATGATGATCGCGCCGGTGATCTTCTGCACCATCGTGCACGGCATCGCCTCCATGGGCGATCTCGGCAAAGCCGGCCGGGTCGGCATCAAGGCGCTGTTCTATTTTGAGGTCGCCTCGACCCTGGCGCTGGTCATCGGTGTCGTCGTGGCGGAAGTGGCGCATCCCGGCACCGGATTCGGGGTGGATCCGAAAACGCTGAACCCGGCCGCGGTCGCGACCTATGCCACCGCCGCCGCCAAGGACAGCGTGATCGCGCATATCGTCGCGATCATTCCCAGCTCCTACCTGAACGCCGTCGTCGGCGGCGATCTGCTGCAGACGCTGCTGATCTCGGTGCTGACCGGCGTGGCGATCACTGGCCTGGGTGAGCGCGCTGAACCCGTCGGCCATGTGATCGAGACGATGGGCCGCATCTTCTTCGCCGTCATCGGCATGATCGTGAAGCTGGCCCCGATCGGGGCCTTCGGCGCGATGGCCTTCACCATCGGCCAGTACGGGCTCAGCAGCCTGGGCAATCTCGCGGGCCTGGTCGCAACCTTCTATCTGACCAGTCTGATGTTCGTGATCGTGGTGCTGGGGCTGATCGCGCGAATCGCCGGTTTCTCGATCTTCCGCTTCATCGCCTACATCAAGGACGAGCTGCTGATCGTGCTCGGCACCTCGTCGTCGGAGACGGTGCTGCCGCAGATGATGCTGAAAATGGAGCGGCTGGGGGCCTCGCGCTCGGTCGTCGGGCTGGTGATCCCTACCGGCTACAGCTTCAACCTCGACGGCACCAACATCTATATGACGCTGACCACGCTGTTCCTGGCACAGGCCGTCGGCGCGCAGCTGAGCTTCGGCCAGTATGCGGTGATCGTGGCGGTGGCGATGCTGACGTCGAAAGGCGCCTCAGGCGTCACCGGCGCGGGCTTCATCACCCTGGCCGCGACCCTGGCCGCGATCCCCGACAGCCCGGTGCCGGTGGCGGCGATGACGCTGGTGCTCGGCATCGACAAATTCATGAGCGAGTGCCGGGCTCTGACCAACCTCGTCGGCAACGGCGTGGCAACCATCGTTGTGAGCGCCTGGGAGGGTGAGTTGGATCGTGTGAAACTGCACGACGCCCTGCACCGGGGATAACGCTCGGCGTCCCAGCGGCCTCAGCGCTGATACCAGGCGCTGTCGCTGCTGACTCATGCGCTCAACGTCGTGGCCCGGATTGTCCCTACCGCGTTCACACATCGCGGAAACGAAAATTTGGCAGGTGTTGACAACGGTATTTTCTCCCCGTCATGGCCCGGCTTGTCCGGGCCAATCCGACCGCACCGTGCCGCGATAGGTGGCCCGGACAAGCCG